>NZ_JBBMEI010000094.1:0-11987 GCF_040096655.1 Blautia intestinihominis
GATTTTTACCCGACTCCATCGACCCTTTCCACCTGTATGTATTACACCGGTATCCATCCGCTTACAGGGGAGAAGGTTTACATTCCGCGTGACCCGCATGAAAAAGCCATCCAGCGTGCGCTGATGCAGTATAAGAACCCGGCAAACAGAAGCCTTGTACTGGAGGGGCTCAAGATCGCAGGACGCATGGATCTGGTCGGTTTCGGCCCGAAATGTCTGCTCCGCCCGGAGAGAGACCGAAGGAAAGAATCCGGCAGAAATCCATCAGGAGGAGACCGCAGGAAGCCACAGAACCAGGGACGTAAGCCCGCAAAGAAAACGATCCGCAATACGCATAAGAAAAAATAAGGAGCTTATAGATGAGCAAAACAAACAATAAAAATAAAGTAAGGAAGGGCGACTACGGCTACATTGCCGCCGAAAAAAAGAAACGCATTCTGATCACGGCAGCTCTGTTCGCAGCACCGCTTCTGATCTTTTTTTCAGCAATGATCTACTTTAAGACCAGACTGACTGTATGGACTGTGATCGCAGTGGTCGGCTGCCTTCCGGCATGTAAATCTGTAGTAAGCCTGATCATGATCTTCCGTGCAAAACCGGTCGCACCGCAGGTATATCAGGAAATCAGTAAACATGCGGGCGAACTGGTCATGTCCTATGAAATGTATATGACTTTTTATGAGAAGAGCGCATCGATCGATGCATTTGCGATCTGCGGCAACACAGTTGTCGGTTTCAGCAGTGATCCAAAGATCGATGCCGCATTCATGGAACAGGAGGCGCAGAAGATCCTCCGCGGCAACGGATTCAAGGCAAATGTCAAGATCTTTACCAGACTGCCGCAGTTTCTGGAACGTCTGGATTCCATGAACGAGCACAGAGAATCCCTGGAAGAAGGAATTAAATTCCGCCCGGATGAGAAATATCCGGAACTTTCCAGAAATGAACTGATCAAGCACACGATCCTGGCGATCTGTGTCTGATAGAAAGAGGAACAGAGAAATGAAGGAGTTTCAGATTCGGGACAATGAGGCAGGACAGAGATTTGACAAGTACCTGTCCAAACTTCTTCGGAATGCTCCGAAAAGTTTTTTCTACAAAATGCTCCGCAAAAAAAATATCACACTGAACGGTAAGAAGGCGACCGGAAACGAGAAGCTGGAAGCAGGAGACCAGGTAAAGTTATTTTTGAGCGATGAGACATTTGATAAATTCAGCCAGCAGGACAAGGCCGCCAGAGCGGTAACGACGCTGGATGTACTTTATGAAGATGCAGATGTCCTTCTTATCAACAAGCCGGCTGGGATGCTCTCGCAGCCAGATGATACGAAGGAACCTTCGATGGTAGAGTATGTGATCGGCTATCTTCTGGAGAAGGGCGAGCTTACAGAGGAAGACCTGCGGACGTTCCGCCCGTCTGTCTGCAACCGTCTTGACAAGAATACGAGCGGCATCATCGCGGCAGGCAAGTCTCTGGTAGGCCTTCAGGAACTTTCAGAATTATTCCACGACCGGACGGTACATAAGGAATACCTCTGTATTGTAAAGGGAGTCCTTCGCGAGAAGAAGCACATCAAGGGTTATCTGTACAAAGATACGAAACAGAATAAAGTAGCGATCTATAAGCAAAAGCAGAAAGAAGCACAGCCGATCGAGACAGTTTACGAACCGCTGGAGGATAACGGTGAAGTGACCCTTCTCAAAGTAGGACTGATCACGGGACGTACGCATCAGATCCGTGCACATCTTGCTTCTGAGGGGCATCCGCTGGCAGGAGATACCAAATATGGACAGGATGCATTCAACCGCCGTTACAGGGAAAAATACCAGCTGAAGCATCAGCTGCTGCATGCTTTCCGACTGAGTTTTCCAGACGGAATGGAAGGACGGCTTTCGGATCTGTCCGGCAAATGCTTCCGTGCACCGCTGCCGGCACAGTTTGAGCGTATCATAAAAGAAGAAAAGTTAGGGGAGAAATTATTATGAAAATCTGGAATGAAGTCTGGGACTACATCAAAATGTTCATCATCGTGATCGTCGTAGTTCTGGTCGTAAACAATGTAGTTCTTATCAACGCAAAGATCCCGTCTGAATCTATGGAGCAGACGATCATGACCGGTGACCGTATCTTCGGTTTCCGTATGGCATATGGCATTAATTTTGACTTCTTCGGAACTCATGTTTCCAAGAAAATGAAAGATCCGGAGCGTTACGACATCATCATCTTCAAATATCCTGATGATGAGAGCCAGCTCTTTATCAAACGACTGATCGGCCTTCCGGGAGACACCGTTGAGATCAAAAACGGCAAAGTCTTTATCAACGGCGAAGAGGACGAAGAAGCAAACAGTCATGTACCGGAAACACCGACCGGCAATTATGGTCCGTACGTTGTGCCGGAGGGATGCTATTTCATGCTTGGTGATAACCGCGAGCATTCCAAGGATTCCAGATTCTGGAGCAATACGTTCGTGACTTATGATGAGATCGTCGGCAAAGCAATCATCAGATATTATCCATCCATCAAGGTTCTGGAATAAACAATGGCAACATGGAACAGCAGAGGTCTTCGAGGTTCAACACTCGAAGACCTTGTCAATCGTACCAACGAACAGTATGCGGAGAAGAAGCTCGCTCTGATCCAGAAGATCCCGACACCGATCACTCCGGTCCGTATGGACAAAGAAAACCGGCACATCACACTTGCCTATTTTGAGCAGAAAAGTACCGTGGATTATATCGGGGCAGTACAGGGGATCCCGGTCTGTTTCGATGCCAAGGAATGCTGTGTGGATACGTTTCCTTTAAGTAACGTCCATTCTCATCAGGTATCTTTTATGGAGGCGTTTGAGCAGCAGGGCGGCATCGCATTCTTTCTTATCTTTTTCAGTCATGCAGATCGTTTTTATTATCTTCCATTCCGCGACCTTATGGTATTCTGGAAGCGCATGGAGAATGGCGGACGCAAAAGTTTCCGAAGAGAAGAACTGAAAGAAGAGTTTTATCTGCCGAAGCAGAGCGGATTTCTGGTGCCATATCTGGAAGGAATCCAGCAGGATCTCAAAATGCGGGATTGACAAGCATGGAAATATCCACTATAATCGTTAGTGTTTTACATAGTAACATGGTAGCATACTAAAGCGTATGGCTGCCCGCGAGGAGGATAAAATATGCAGCGTATTTTTCATACACCAGAGGGTGTACGTGATATTTACAATGGAGAGTGCAGCCAGAAGCATCATCTGCAGGCGGAGATCTACAAGGTATTCCGTTCCTACGGATATGAAGAGATAGAGACACCGAGCATCGAATATTTTGAGGTGTTCAGCAAAGAGGTAGGAACCGTTCCTTCCAGAGATCTTTATAAATTTTTTGACAGAGAAGGAAACACTCTGGTACTGAGACCTGACTTCACACCGTCCGTATCCAGAGCATGTGCGACTTATTTTAACCCGGATCAGCAGGTAGTGACACTGTGCTATACCGGAAATACATTTGTAAACAATTCAAGCTATCAGGGACGTCTCAAAGAGACCACACAGATGGGCGTTGAGCGTATCGGAGATGATTCTCCGGAGGCAGATGCAGAACTTCTTGCGATGACGATCGAGAGCCTTCTTGCATCAGGACTTACCGAATTCCAGATCAGTGTAGGACAGGTAGATTACTTCAAATCCCTTCTCAAAGATGCGGGATTAGAGGAAGAAGTAGAAGAGCGTCTCCGCTCCCTGATCTCCCAGAAGAACTACTTCGGCGTAGAAGATCTGGTAAAAGAACAGAAACTTTCTGAATCTCTGGAAAAAGCATTCCTTGAACTTCCACACCTGTTCGGGACCAGCGAAGTACTTGCAAAGGCAAGAAGTCTGACTGACAACACATGCGCGCTTGCAGCAGTAGAGCGTCTGGAGGAGATCTATGAGATCCTCAAAGTTTACGGTTATGAGAAATACGTAAGTTTTGATTTCGGCATGCTCAGCAAGATCCAGTACTACACAGGGATCATTTTCCAGGCATACACTTATGGGATCGGTGAGCCGGTAGTCAAGGGCGGCCGTTACAACGAACTTCTGAAACATTTCGGCAAACCGGCAGCATCCATCGGTTTTGTCATCGTTGTTGACAACCTTCTGATGGCACTTTCCAGACAGAAGATCGAAGTTGCAAAGGATGAGGCTCCTGTAGTCCTCACTTACACAGAAGAGAACAGAAGAGAAGCGATCCTGGAAGCACAGAGACTTCGTAAAGAGGGAACCTGCGTAGCCCTGCGCTGTGAGAAGGAGGAAGACTGATATGAGATACCTGACGATTGCCCTGACAAAAGGAAGACTTGCCGAGAAAACTCTGGATATGCTGGAGCAGATCGGGATCACCTGCGAGGAGATGAGAGACAAGAGCTCCCGCAAACTGATCTTTGTAAATGAAGAACTGAAACTCCGCTTTTTCCTTGCAAAAGGTCCTGACGTACCGACCTATGTAGAGTACGGTGCAGCAGATATCGGCGTGACAGGAAAGGATATCATCCTTGAAGAAGGAAGAAAATTATATGAAGTCATGGACTTAGGTTTCGGTAAATGCCGCATGTGCGTCTGCGGACCGGAGAGTGCCAGAGAGCTTTTACATAATAACCAGCTGATCCGTGTGGCGACCAAATATCCGAACATCGCCAAGGATTATTTTTACAATCAGAAACACCAGACCGTAGAGCTGATCAAATTAAATGGTTCCATCGAGCTTGCACCGATCGTAGGCCTGTCCGAAGTGATCGTAGATATCGTAGAGACAGGAAGCACACTCCGTGAAAACGGCCTCAAGGTCCTTGAAGAAGTCTGCCCGCTTTCTGCAAGAATGGTCGTAAACCAGGTCAGCATGAAGATGGAAGGCGAACGGATCCACAAACTGATCAGCGACCTGAGAAATGTAGTGATCGATAAATAATACTGTTGACAGAAGGGATGATGACAATGCGTACAGTAGCACTGACAAAAGAAAGCACAAAAGATATTCTCGAAAATCTTCTCAAAAGAAGCCCGAACAATTACGGGAAATTTGAATCCGCAGTTGATGAGATCCTTAAGAATGTAAAGGAAAAAGGCGACGAGGCTCTTTTTGCATACACAAAGGAATTTGACAAGACGGAAGTTACTAAAGAAACCATCCGCGTTACAGAGGAAGAGATCAAAGAAGCTTATGAAGCAGTAGATCCGGCCCTGATCGAAGTGATCCGCAAAGCACTGGTAAATATCAGAAGCTATCACGAGAAACAGAGACAGAACAGCTGGTTCACCACAGAAGCCAAGGGAACCATGCTCGGACAGAAAGTGACACCGCTTGAGAGAGTCGGCGTTTATGTTCCTGGCGGCAAGGCTGTCTATCCGTCTTCTGTACTTATGAACATCGTACCTGCCAAGGTTGCAGGTGTAGACCAGATCGTTATGACCACACCTCCGGGAAAAGACGGCAAAGTCAATCCATCCACTCTGGTAGCGGCAAAAGAAGCCGGTGCAGATGAGATCTACAAAGTCGGCGGTGCACAGGCGATCGGAGCACTTGCATACGGAACAGAGAGCATCCCGAAGGTAGACAAGATCGTAGGACCTGGAAACATTTTCGTAGCTCTTGCAAAGAAAGCTGTTTACGGTTATGTCAGCATTGACTCTATCGCAGGACCAAGTGAGATCCTGGTTCTTGCAGATGAGACTGCAAATCCTAGATATGTGGCAGCAGACCTTCTGTCCCAGGCAGAGCATGACGAACTGGCTTCCGCGATCCTGATCACAACAAGCAGAGAATTTGCAGCAAAAGTCAGCGAGGAAGTAGATGGATTTGTCAAGATCCTTTCCCGTAAAGAGATCATCCAGAAATCCCTGGATAACTTCGGTTACATCCTGATCGCCGAAAATATGGACAAGGCGATCGAGGCAGCAAATGCCATTGCATCTGAACATATGGAGATCGTGACTGCCAATCCGTTTGAAGTCATGATGAAAGTAAGAAATGCCGGTGCGATCTTTATCGGAGAGAACAGTTCCGAGCCGCTGGGCGACTATTTTGCAGGACCGAACCACGTACTGCCGACAAACGGAACAGCGAAGTTCTTCTCTGCTCTTTCTGTAGATGATTTTGTAAAGAAATCAAGCATCGTATACTATTCAAGAGAAGCATTACGTGAGATCCACAAAGATATCGAACAGTTTGCAACTTCAGAACAGCTGACAGCACATGCAAATTCTATCGCTGTCCGTTTTGAGGATGAAGAACAGTAGGAGGACCAAATGACCAGAGAAGCATCTGTAGAACGCAATACAAAGGAAACAGAGATCAAACTGAAACTGGTTCTGGACGGAACCGGATATTCAGATATTGAGACAGGCGTGGGCTTTTTTGACCACATGCTTGACGGATTTACACGTCACGGACTTTTTGATTTAAGCGTCCGTGTACATGGGGATCTGAATGTAGATGATCACCATACGATCGAGGACACCGGAATCGTTCTCGGCAATGCGATCAAAGAAGCAGTCGGAGACAAAAAAGGCATCCGCCGCTACGGAAGCTGCATTCTTCCGATGGATGAAGTACTTGTCCTCTGTGCAGTCGATCTGTCCGGCCGTCCGTATTTCTCCTGGGATGCGGAATTTACCTCAGAAAAGATCGGAGATATGGCGACAGAAATGGTGAAAGAATTTTTCTATGCGATCTCTTATTCCTGTGGAATGAACCTGCATATTAAGGTGCTGACAGGCGGAAACAGCCATCACATGGCGGAGGCAATGTTCAAGAGTTTTGCCAAGGCACTGGATCAGGCAACTTCTTTTGACCCGAGGATCACAGATGTACTTTCCACCAAGGGAAGTCTGTAAGGCAGGGAGGATGATCTTATGAGCAAAAAACTACTGATTCCCTGTTTATATTTGCAGGCAGGCAGGGCGGTCACCGGATTCGGACAGAGAAATCTTTTTGGCGACGGCGATGTAGAGAAACTGGCACGTTTTTACAGTGACAACGGTGCAGATGAACTTCTGGTCTTTGACTTTTCTTCCGGTGATGAGGAGCATGAGCATGCGATCGCGCGGATCAAGGAGATCTGTGCGGCATCTGAGGTACCGGTCATGGCAGCCGGAAATATCAACCGTGCAGAGGATGTCAAGAAACTGATCTATGCCGGATGTGCAAAAGTTGTTCTGAATTTTGCCAAAGACAGCAATGTGGAACTTCTCGGAGAAGTGTCCAGACGTTTTGGAAGGGAGAAGATGCTGGTCTGCATTTCTTCTTCGGAGGAATATAATGATCACAGAGAACAGATCCATGAATTTGCATCCGGAATCCTTGCCCTGGATGCAGTTCCGAAGATGGAGGAAACTTCCAGCCTGCCGGTGATCCTTCATACGGAGGAAAGAAATACGAAAGCATTACAGGAACTTCTTTCAGATCCTCTGGTCGGAGGCTTAAGTGGAAGTTTTATCAGTGCTCTGGAACTGGATCTCAATGAGTTTAAACAGACCTGTAAGGAAGCGGGGATTGCTGTCAACACCTACGAGAGCGCGATCAGCTGGTCTGAATTCAAGCTGAACAGCGACGGGATGGTGCCGGTCATCGTCCAGGATTACAAGACAGATCAGGTGCTGATGCTTGCCTACATGAACGAAGATGCCTTCAATATGACGGTAAAAACAGGAAAAATGACCTACTGGAGCCGCAGCCGCCAGGAACTCTGGATAAAAGGACTGACTTCCGGTCATTTTCAGTATGTGAAATCCTTGCATTTAGACTGCGATAATGATACAATTCTCGCAAAGGTAGATCAGATTGGTGCAGCCTGCCATACAGGAAGCAGATCCTGTTTCTTTAAAGAACTCATGAAGAAAGAATATGACGATACGAACCCGCTCAGGGTTTTCCAGGAGGTCTATGATGTGATCGCAGACCGTAAGGTTCATCCGAAGGAAGGTTCTTATACGAATTATCTTTTTGACAAAGGAATCGATAAAATCCTCAAGAAAGTTGGTGAGGAGTGCACAGAGATCGTGATTGCAGCAAAAAATCCGGACAAAGAAGAAATCAAATATGAGATTTCTGATTTTCTGTACCACGCTATGGTGCTGATGGTGGAGAAAGGTGTGACCTGGGAGGAGATCACCAGGGAACTTGTCCGCAGATAATATATAGGAGTTTATATAGTGAGTGCAGCAGGAGAGAAGTTATATATCGTTATCCCGGCATATAACGAGCGCGATAACATTTATAAGGTACTGGATGACTGGTATCCGGTGGTAGAGAAGCATTCCGGCGGTGGAGAGTCCCGTCTGGTCGTGATCGATGATGGAAGTAAGGATGACACTTATGCGATCATGCAGGAGTATGCCAGGACACATCCATTATTTGAGCCTCTGACCAAGCCGAATGGCGGTCATGGAGCAACCGTATTGTATGGATATCATTATGCACTGGAACATGGAGCAGATTACATATTCCAGACAGATTCTGACGGACAGACACTTCCGGAGGAGTTTGAACCATTCTGGAAACAGAAGGAATCCTACGATATGGTCATCGGCTGGAGAAACAAACGTCAGGATGGAGGAAACCGTGTCTTTGTCACCAGGACACTTCGTCTGGTCATCCGTGTCTGTTTTGGAGTTTCTGTGACAGATGCCAACACCCCGTTCCGTCTGATGAAAGCATCGACACTTCAGAAATATATCGGCCTTATCCCGAAGGATTTCAATCTTTCCAATGTCATTCTTTCTGTGATCTATGCAAAGAAAGGCTGTAAGGTCAAATACATCCCGATTACCTTCCGCCCGAGACAGGGTGGAGTGAATTCCATCAACATGAAAAAGATCTTCGGAATCGGCAGACAGGCTGTCAGAGATTTCCGAAAAATTAATAAGGTATTGTCCCGGAGAGTTTGATTCTCCGGGATTTTTGTTGTATAATGGGGAGAGTTTGTGCCGAAATATGGCAGATTTTTTGAGGAGGGAGTAATGGAACAGAAAAGAAATACACATGTCAGACAGAGCCGGTATCAAGCGAAACCTGCCCCGGCTTCATCAAGAAAAAAGGCGGCAGCACCAAAGTCTGCCCGTCCGGGAGGCAATCATCACCAGCAGGATGTGAGAAAACATCCGAATCAGGCAGCAGTACATCATACTACAGCTTCCAGACAGCGAAGCCGCCGCAGAAAAAGACGTTTCCGTCTGAAACCGCAGGTTAAGATTGCGGGGATCCTTATTCTGGTATTCCTGCTTGGGCTTGCGGGAAGCAGGATTTTTTCATCAGGAAAAGGATCTGACAACAAGAAAACCAAAGAGGCTATGGTCAAAAGTGCCAAAGCAGAGGATGATGTTGTTGAAATGGAAGAGACAAAGGAGATTGCTTTTGAACCTCACTGCGTAGATTCAACAAAGCCGGAGAATCTGATCAGCTATACAAATATAGAAGTAGATGGAAATCAGCTTGAAAATATTTCTGATTATCAGCCGGATGGAGATATTCAGTTTAATGTAGGAGAAGATTATACAGATGTGGACGGAATTGTTACATTCAGAGGAAACAGTTTCCGTGATAATCCTACACATGGTTATGCAAATATGACCAACTATAAGCTCAATGGATTATGGTCTGCAGATACCGGTTCCCTTGCATCCGGTGACACCGTCTGGACCGGAAGCGGCTGGACCGGACAGCCACTGCTGATGAAATGGCCAAAAGAAGTCAAAGCCCACATGAACATGACAGAAAAAGCCAAGGCAGACGACGATCTGGTGGAAGTGATCTACGCCTGCATGGACGGAAATGTTTATTTCCTCGATCTCAAAACAGGAGAAAAAACACGTGATCCTCTGTATCTGGGCTACACCTTCAAAGGTGCAGGCGCACTCGATCCGCGAGGATACCCGATCATGTATGTCGGGGCTGGATATAACAGCGACGAGGGAACTGCTAGAGTTTTTGTTGTCAATCTGATCGACTGCAGTGTTATGTACACATTTGGGGACAATGATGAGTTTTCCCTTCGAGGTTCTTTAAGTTTCTTCGACGGTTCCGCACTGGTCGATGAAGAGACAGACACTCTGATCTATCCGGGAGAAAATGGGATCCTGTATCTCATCAAGCTGAATACCAGCTATGATAAGGAGACAGGCTCTCTGTCCATCAATCCGGGTAAGATCGTGAAATGGCGCTATTATGGAACAAGATCCAGCACAGAGTCTTTCTGGCTTGGTATGGAGGATAGCGCGGCTGTTTACAAAGGTTATGTATTTATGGCAGACAACGGTGGTAACCTGATGTGTCTGAACTTAAACACTCTGGAGCTTGTATGGGTACAGGATACCCTGGACGATTCCAACTCCACACCGGTTCTGGAAATTGAGAATGGTCATCTTTACCTGTATGTAAGTACCTCCTTCCGTCTGGGATGGAGAAGCAATGATTCTGCGACCATCCCAATCTGGAAGATCGATGCAGAGACAGGAGAGATCATCTGGCACACAGATTATGAATGCTACACAGACGACGGCGTTTCCGGCGGTGTCCAGTCCACGATCGCCTGTGGCAAAAACAGCCTTTCCGATTACATATATGTCACAGTCTCCAAGACTTCCGACAACGCTTCCGGCGTTCTTGCCTGCCTTAAGAAATCCGACGGCTCCAAAGCCTGGGAAGACTCCTCTTCCTACGCCTGGTCTTCACCGGTCTGCGTCTACAACGAAGACGGAACCGGCAAAGTCCTCTACTGCAACAGCACCGGCGATGTCCGTCTCCTCGATGGCAAAACAGGAGAACTTAATGATACCCTGTCCATCAGCGACGGCGTCATCGAAGCCTCCCCGGCGGTATATGATAATATGGCGGTTGTTGGCACGAGGGACTGTAAGATATGGGGGATTGAGTTACAGTAAAACAGAACGATGTAAAAAAGCCACCAGCTTGGGTTATATATTGATATTTCAATAAGACTCAGGCTGGCGTTTTTTATAAAAATGTATATTTGAAAATCAAGCCAAAAAAATTAAAATAATGAATAAAATCAATCGTATTTCTTCTAAAAAATGGATATACTGTAATCAGAGGTGAAAATTATGCTGATAGAATTTCGATTCAAAAATTACAGATCATTCAGAGACGAGGCAGTTCTTTCAATGGAAGCAGTAGGGCTTAGCTCTTTCAAAAAAAGCCTGATTGAACAAAATAAGATGAAACTTTTACCGGGAGCTGCCATTTACGGAAAAAATGGTGGTGGTAAAAGTAATGTAATACGAGCTTTCTGGCTGGGAGTGCAGTTTATCCGCAATGCACAGAGAATACAGCATGAAAAAGCTTCTATGCCGGTGGTACCGTTTTTACTTGATGATTATTCTGCAAATAATCCAACAGAGTTTGCATTTGACTATATTGCTGATGGTATTAAATACTGGTACTCATTTGAGGCAACAAAGGAAAAAATTATAAGAGAATCTTTATATCATGCACCGAAGGGGCAGAAAGCCTTAGTATTTTCAAGAGAACAGCAGAAATTTAATTTTACAGAAGATAAAGCTCGAAGAAAACTGATCAGCGAGACGGTGGCAGAGAATCAGTTGTTCTTTTCTGTTGCATGTACAATGAACGATGCAGTTTGCACGAAAGCTATGAAATGGTTTCGAGAAGATATTTTTTTCTCGAGAGACTACACAGATATTCCACAGCAGTTACTGGAATATTCAGGAGACAGCAATATGCTGAATGCAATTTCGGAATATGCAAAGGCTGCTGATTTTGGCATAGAAGAAATGCAGTTTGAGATAGAAAATAAAGAGATTGACGGAGCAATTGATTTTCCTGAAAATATTCCAGAGGGGATGAAATCGGCATTAACATCCTTTATACAGATCTTGTCAGAAACTTCAAATAATTCAGAAGGAAAAGTGACATGCTCCCACCACTTAAATCTCTGATTTTGAAGTGGGGGCTTCTTGCTCAATGGCTCTACTGAGCCAAGTATC
>NZ_JBBMEI010000095.1:0-10625 GCF_040096655.1 Blautia intestinihominis
GAGGTTGATAGGGCAGAGGTGGAAGTGTGGTAACACATGGAGCTGACTGCTACTAATAGGGTGAGGGCTTGACCAACTAGTTCGAGAAAGGTCATGAGGTGACCGCTATCGAACGGAAGCATGGTTAAAATTCGATTGCTTAGTCAACATGTATGTAGTTTTGTAGGTACGATAAATTTTCTAGGGGATTGGTCAAATGGTATGATAGGGGTCTCCAAAACCTTTGGTGGGAGTTCGATTCTCTCATCCCCTGCTATTTAAGAAGAACAAAGAAGTTTTAAATAGAACTTCTTTGTTCTTTTTTTGTGAAAAAATGAGATATCGGGAGAAATATAGAAAAAAAGAAAGTAAAACATAGATAATATCAATATTTCGTTGCGCTTTTTCACGATTTAGCGTAATATAGTAGTATTAAAGTATAGTATTAGGAAAGAGGGGCTTATGGAGAAATTTTCAATGTTTGTAAACCAGATGGATGCGATAGTCTGGAGCATGGTATTGGTTGTTTTGTGTCTTGGAGTTGGACTTTATCTGTCACTGCGTCTTAAATTTCCACAGATCCGCTTAGTGAAAGAAATGGTCAAACTTCTGACATCCAAAGAAGAGAGTGAGAGCGGAATCACTCCATTTCAGGCATTTGCTACAACAGTAGGTGCCCGCGTAGGTATGGGAAATATTGCCGGCGTCGCTTCTGCGATCTTTTATGGCGGACCGGGATCTGTTTTCTGGATGTGGATGATCGCTGTGATCGGAGCAGCGTCTGCCTTTGTTGAATCGGCACTTGCCCAGGCATACAAAGTCAAGAGTCCTGACGGAGAATTCACCGGCGGCCCGGCATATTACATAGAAAAAGGCCTGAAGTGCAAACCATATGCGGTCGTGTTTGCAGTAGTTGCCTTTCTGGGACCTGGATTCCTCATGCCGGGTGTGCAGATTAACTCACTGGTAACTGTGTTTGAGGAAGCTTTTTCTGTAAATAAGATCCTTGTGGGCGCGATCTGCTGTATCGTACTTGGAATCGTAGTATATGGAAGTATCAAACGTATTGCCCATATCGCGGAAATGCTGGCACCGGCAATGTGCGCGATCTATATTCTGGCAGCGCTGATCATTGTCGGACTGAATATCACAAAACTTCCGGGGATCCTTCTGATGATCGTGCAGTCTGCGTTTGGTGTACATGCAGTACTTGGCGGTATTCTCGGATCTGCTGTTTCCTGGGGTGTCAAACGAGGAATTTACTCAAATGAAGCTGGAATGGGATGTGGTGCGATTGTGTCCGCAGCGGCAGAATGTTCCCATCCGGTGAAACAGGGACTGATCCAGTCATTTTCTATCTATGTAGATACTTTATTTATCGGAACTTCAACTGCACTGATCGTTCTTCTGACAGGAACCTTTGATGTCACCGATGGTGCAGGAAATCTTCTAATGAGCCAGACCGGCGGCATCGAAGCCGGAATCAAATGGACACAGCATGCGCTGATGAGCACATTTGGAAGCTGGAGCGGCAAGGCGCTGGCGATCATCATTGTATTGTTCGTATTCACATCCATGACGGGATACTGTTATCAGGCAGAGTCCAATATCCGTTATCTCACCGGCAACAGCAAGAAAGCCATTGCAATCGCACGGGCAATTTTTCTTGCGGCATCATTCATGGGAGCCATTGTAAATGCGGATGCAGTATGGGCGATGGGCGATATCGGCTATGGCCTGATGGCATGGGCAAACATCATTGCGATTGCACTTCTCGCACCAAAAGCCGTCGCACTTCTTAAAGATTACGAAAAACAAAAGAAAGAAGGCAAAGATCCAGCCTTCGATCCGAAAGAATTCGGAATCGAAGATGAGACCGGAGCCTGGAAATAGCAATAAAAAAAGATAGCTGACAATAAATAGTTCGGCTATCTTTTTTTATGGAAAAATTCAGAAGTTCTCTATGTATTTGATCACTTTTTCAGCAGTGGTGTTCTGGTATTTGCCTTTTTTCCAGATGACACCGATACGCTGCTCAATCGATGGCATGACCGGGATCCCGACAATATCTGGATGTGCTTCCACAATAGAACGATACAGGAAGGTTCCTACATGACCGGATTTGACCATATTGATGAGTGTCGTGATCTGGCTGGTGTTTAGGATAACACGCGGGGTTACACCGACTGCTTTGAACTGCCGGGTCAGTGTCATGACCTGCACAGAATCTGTGTTAAAGAGAATCAGAGGTTCGTTTGCGAGCATAGTGAGAAGAATTGTCTTCTGTTCGGCAAGAGGATGATCTGGTGCAACACAGAAATAAAGATCCTCTGTATCAATAATGCGAGAATTACATTTGTCAATTGCAGGCTGTTCCGCATTGACGATCGCGATATCCAGTTTTTCCTCCAAAACAAGGTCACACGCTTTGATAGAACCAAACTCAAAAAGCCGGAAATCGACTTCCGGGAAATTTTCTTTCAGGGATAAATACAATTCAGGCAGATAGATCGTCCCCAGCATAGGCGGGATCCCGATGCGGATCGGTGTGATTTTTTTCCTTAATTCATGAAATTCCATCTCGACAGAATCTGCATGCGCAAGAAGTCCTTCTGCACTCTTATAAAAGAGCTCGCCTTCCGGTGTGAGGGTGAGCTTATTATTATTCCGGAAAAAAAGATTCACACCAAATTCCTCCTCCAGCGCCTTGATCGCATTGGAGATCGAAGGCTGAGTCACAAAAAGCTCCTTGGCAGCCTTGGTAATATTGTGATACCGGGCCGCTACACAAAAGTATTCTAACTGAGTTAATTTCATAAGCGCGTTTTCCTCCATCGCTTTTATCAGCAGGTAAGTTTCTCATTATTAACAAAAAGGCTACGCTATTGATACTAAAAAGTCAATAACTTTTTCTTATGGAACCATATGTTTTTATAAATGTACAATCCTGAAACCTTTATATATAATAAGCTCATAACAAAACAGTAATGAATCGGCCGAACGATTACTGAAAAATTACATAACAAAAAAGTAGGAGGGTGTGGCAATGAGTCCATCAACAATTACACTGCTGTTTCTCCTGTTTGCGGTAATCATGTTCGTACTTGAGAAGATTCCGCTGGGAGTTACATCCATGATCGTCTGTATCGGTCTTGTCGTAACCGGAGTCCTGGATGTCAAAACAGCTTTTGCAGGATTCATCGACAGTAATGTCATCTTGTTTGTATCCATGTTCATCGTAGGTGGGGCATTATTTGAAACTGGCATGGCAAACAAGGTCGGAGGTATTGTAACAAAATTTGCAAAATCAGAAAGAATGCTGATCATCGCGATCATGGTGATCGTAGGTTTTATGAGTGGTGTTTTATCCAACACAGGTACAGCCGCAGTTCTGATCCCGGTAGTGATCGGTATCGCAGCAAAATCCGGATACAAGAGATCCCGTCTCCTGATGCCGCTGGTATTCGCAGCAGCTATGGGCGGTAACCTTTCTCTGATCGGAGCACCAGGAAACCTGATCGTACAGAGTGCACTTCAGGAAATTGGAATGAAATTCGGATTTTTCGAGTATGCGATCGTAGGTCTTCCGATCTTGATCGTAGGAATTCTGTTCTACGCAACCATCGGTTACAGACTTCTTCCAAATCACGATGTCAAAGATGAGGGAGCATTCGATACAGAAAAAGATTTCAGCGACGTTCCGGCATGGAAACAGTGGTTATCCCTGATCATCCTGATCCTGACACTGCTGGCAATGATCTTTGAAGACAAAATTGGTATTAAATTATGTATTTCCGGTGGAATCGGAGCACTGCTTCTGATCCTCACAGGAGTTATCTCTGAGAAAGATGCACTCAAATCCATCGATCTCAAGACGATCTTCCTTTTTGGCGGTACACTTTCTCTTGCAGCTGCACTGCAGGAAACAGGAGCCGGTGAACTGATCGCCAACAAAGTAATTGGAGCACTTGGTGAAAATCCATCTCCATACATCCTGACATTTGTAGTATTCATTCTCTGCTGTATCCTGACAAACTTCATGTCAAACACAGCAACAACCGCTCTTATGGTTCCAATCTGCCTGTCAATCGCACAGGGAATGGGAGCTGACCCGAGAGCAGTACTGATGGCATGTGTGATCGGCGGTTCCTGCGCATACGCAACACCGATCGGAATGCCAGCAAACACAATGGTAGTAGGTGCCGGCGGATACAAGTTCATGGACTATGTAAAATCCGGATTCCCGCTCATCATCATCGCAACAATCGTAAGTATGATCATTCTTCCGATCGCTTTCCCATTCTTCCCGTGAGAATGAGAAACGCGAAAGGAATTTGATAAATAAACTCAAACTCAATTATTAACTTTAAAATTATAATAACCAGGAGGACAAACAAATGGGTAAGAAAGAACAGGTAGAGCAGCTTACCACTTATATGGCAAACTTTGTTTCCTATATTGGTAAAGTGCTGCCGGACGACATCAAGGCAAAGATCAACGAACTTGCAGAGAAAGAAGACAGCCCGCTGTCTAAAGTAATTTACCAGACCATGCAGAGAAACCAGGTTCTGGCAAAAGAACTCAACAGACCAAGCTGCCAGGATACAGGTGTATTACAGTTCTGGGTAAAATGTGGAACAAACTTCCCGCTCATCGGAGAACTGGAAGCACTCCTCAAAGAAGCAGTTGTCAAAGCTACTTTCGAAGCACCACTTCGTCATAACAGTGTAGAAACATTTGACGAGTACAACACAGGCAAAAACGTTGGTAAAGGAACTCCTACCGTATTCTGGGATATCGTTCCGGACAGCGACAAATGCGAGATCTACACATACATGGCCGGTGGCGGATGTACTCTTCCGGGAAAAGCTATGGTCCTGATGCCAGGTGAAGGCTACGAAGGTGTAACAAAATTCGTTATGGATGTCATGACATCTTATGGCTTAAATGCTTGTCCGCCACTCCTTGTAGGTGTTGGTGTTGCAACATCCGTAGAAACAGCTGCACTGCTTTCCAAGAAAGCTCTTATGAGACCGCTTGGAAGCCACAACGAAAACGAGCGTGCTGCATCCATGGAAAAACTGCTCGAAGACGGTATCAATGCGATCGGCCTTGGACCTCAGGGTATGGGCGGTAAATATTCCGTAATGGGTGTTCACATCGAAAACACAGCAAGACATCCATCCACCATCGGTGTAGCCGTAAACGTTGGATGCTGGTCCCACAGACGTGGACATATTATCTTTGATAAAGACCTTAACTACACAATCACAACACATTCGGGGGTGACTTTATAATGCTGGAAATGAAAGATGGAAAGAAAATTTTAACAACACCGATCTCAGCAGAAGATCTGAAGGATATCCATGCAGGAGATATCGTATACTTAAACGGAAGCATGACAACCTGTCGTGACGTTGCTCACAGACGTCTTGTTGAAGAAGGCCGTGAACTTCCTGTAAACGTAAGAGATGCAGCAATTTTCCACGCTGGCCCGATCATCCGTCCACTGGAAAATGATAAGTTCGAAATGGTATCTGTAGGACCGACAACCAGTATGCGTATGGAAAAATTTGAATACGAATTCGTAAGAGAGACAGGCGTTCGTGTTATCATCGGTAAGGGTGGTATGAAAGAAAACACAGAGCGTGCATGCAAAGAATTCGGTGCGATCCACTGTGTATTCCCGGCTGGAAACGCAGTTGTAGCAGCAACAGAAGTAGAAGAGATCGTAGATGCTCAGTGGAGAGACCTCGGAATGCCTGAGACACTGTGGCACTGCCGTGTCAAAGAATTCGGACCTCTGATCGTATCCATCGACACAGAAGGACGTAACCTCTTCGAAGAGAACAAAGTGATCTTCAACCAGAGAAAAGATAAAGCAGTAGAAGAAATCTGTAAGCACGTAAGCTTTATCAAATAATTCCTTAGAATTAAATGTTCAGACACATATAAGTAACGTACTTAATAAGTAAATCAAAATTTTGCCATAACAAAAGCCATACCGAAGGATTACTGCCATGATCCCGGAGTATGGCTTTTGTGCTGCTTATGAATAAAAATTTTATGCGGATTTTGTTTCGTGGGCGTGAGCGTAGGCTACCTGGATCTCTTCCGGCATAGAATCCGGGATCATCGCATGAAGCTGATCTTCGCTGACACCTTTCATTACCTGGTCATAAAACCAGCATTTGTATTTCAGCATATCAAGTGCTTGGTTCATACGCTCAATTTCTGCCTCGATATTCTGACGCTGACGCTGGAACATGGCACGGCGCTGCGGGTAAGTTTCCTTTCCCATGGCACACCATTCGATGAACTGGTGGATGTCCTTGATCTCCATGCCGGATTTTTTGAGGCATTCGATGACACGCAGAGTCTCTAGTTCGCGGTCGCTGAATTTGCGGACCCCGGAGACACGCATCATATCCGGAAAAAGCCCTCCTTGTCATAGTAGCGGAGCGTGGAGACCGGCAGGTCAAACATTTCAGATACTTCTCCGATAGAATACATAATAAAAACCTCCTGAATTCAGATATTTCGATTAAAAGTTAAGATCGCGAAGCGCAGGATAACCATAAGCGGACTTCGCACTACGAACAGCACAGAGGATCGCTTCTGACATGACATCGGCTGCAAGCGTGCCGACCATATCGCAGTCTGCAGCAACGGTTCCGACGGAAAGGGCGTAGATACTGTCGCCGTCAGCAGAAGTGTGCACCGGACGGATGGAGCGGGCATAGCCATTGTGTGTCATACCGGCGATCTTGCAGAGCTGGCTTTTGTCGAATTTTGCATTGGTGATGATGGTACCGATCGTAGTATTTCCTGTAAATTTGTTTTCGCGTACTTCATAAGACTGATAGAGCAGTTTCGCAGAATCAGCAAAAGAATTACGGTCTTCATTGAGTAGACCGGCGATGATCCTGCCAGAGTGGTGATCGTAAATATCACCAAGTGCATTTACCGCAACGATCGCGCCGACTTTAAGCTCACCGATCTGCACGGCGTAACTTCCGATGCCGGATTTCATGCAGAAATCCATCCCCTTAAATTTACCGACGGTTGCTCCTGTACCTGCACCGAAGTTTCCATCCTGGTAATTGTCAAGATAAGCATTCTTACAGGCTTCATATCCCATCGCCTTATCCGGGCGGCAGTGTGGATCAGCTACGGTCAGGTCAAAAAGATCCGACTGGCAGACAAGCGGTACCTTAGTCACGCCTACATCAAAACCGATGTCCTTTTCTTCCAGGAACTGCATGACACCGCCGCCGGCATCCAGCCCGAATGCACTTCCTCCACCAAAGAGTACGGCGTGGATCGTCTGTGCATTGGCAAGCGGCTTGAGAAGTTCGCTTTCCCTCGAAGCAGGACCGCCCCCGCGGACATCAAGTCCCGCGCACATGCCGCCTTCGCTCAGGATAACGGTACATCCTGTTCCTCCATCGACATTCTGTGCATTTCCAATGCGGATCCCCGGAAAGTCTTTGATACTGATAACGTCCATTACATTCCTCCATAATCTGTAAAACCGTAAAATAAAACCGGAATTTACTCTATATTTTACCTAAAGGCATTGACCTAAAGTCAGGTTTAAGTGTTATACTCATAGTAACAAATTAAAATTTTAATGTCAAACAGAATGGAGGAAACTTTATCATGGCAAAGAAATTAGTAGCATATTTTTCAGCAAGCGGAGTAACAGCAAAGATGGCAAAAGCCCTGGCAGAAGTTACAGGAGCAGATCTTTTTGAAATCCAGCCTGCAGTACCGTACACCAATGCAGACCTTGACTGGATGAACAAAAAGAGCCGCACCATCTGCCAACTGGAAAGAAGGCAAACGTTTCGGAAGTGCGGACAAGAATGCTCTCAAAGCATGGGCAGATTCCCTGGGAATGTGATACTCACAATAAAATACACGATCACAGACAGAGCGATATAGCCTGTTTCTTAAAGGAAGCGGGTGTGTATCGCTTTTTTCTGCTTTTTTATAACAATATAAAAATATTTTTGGCAAATAAAAAGTTTTTGCAATATCCAATTGCAAGAATACATGATTACGGTTATAATGACGGCAGAGGTGAGCAAAATGGCAGATTATATCATCTGTAATGGAAAGATCGTAAATGGAAAAAACGAGGCTCCTTTTGAGGGCAATATCATAATAGAAGGAAGCCGGATCAAAGAAATCACAAAGACGACGGAGTTTCCTTCTGATTTTCCGACGGAGCGGATCCTGGATGCGAAGGGTGGCTATGTGACGCCGGGATTTATTGACATCCACAGACATGGAGACTGGCAGGCACTGGAAAACGGTGACGATGAACTTCTGAACCGTCAGGGACTTACGACAGTTGTGAATGGAAACTGCGGCCTTTCGGTCGCACCGGTCGGAACAGAACATCAGAAGGAGATTCTTGGTTTTATCAGTAGCGTTACCGGAAATCCGCCGGAGAAATATATAAAGGAAGACAAAAGCTGCCCGGCAGCAGAGTTCTTCCACGCCTATATGGATGCCCTGAAAGCGACGAAGCGGAGCGTGAATACAGGAATGCTCGCGGGAAACGGAACGATCCGTGCCTGTGCAGCCGGCTACAGGACAGGAAGTTTGACGAAAGAAGAATTAAGAACAGCCTGGAAGCAGATCGAGGAGAGCCTGGACGCAGGAGCACTCGGTATCAGTCTTGGTATTGCCTATGCGCCGGAATTTGAATACGATGAAAAAAGCCTGATCGAAGTCTTAAGTCCGCTCAAAGATACCGGGATCCCGATCACGACGCATGTGCGCAGCGAAGGCGACAGTCTGATCGAATCACAGAAAGAAGTCCTCCATGCAGCAAAGGCACTTCATATCCCGCTGCACATCAGTCATGTGAAATGCATCGGAAAGAAAAACTGGGGAACGAAATGTGAAGAAGCCCTCCGGCTTTTTGCACAGGCGAGGGCAGAGGGTGTGCAGCTTGATTTTGACCTGTATCCGTATCTGACAGGTTCCACACAGCTCGTGCATGTGCTTCCACCGGAATGCCAGAAAGGCGGTACGGATGAAATCATCCGGAGACTGAAGGACAGAACATACCGTAAACATCTGACAGAAGTCCTCAAAACACCATCTGATGAATTCGAAAATATCGTGGAACTGGCAGGTTTTGACCAGATCTATGCAAGCACGCTCCATACAGAGAAATACAAAGCCTATGCAGGAAAAACGATCCAGGAGATCGCAGACTTTACAGGAAATGATCCGTATGATACACTGTATGACATTCTGATCGAAGAAAACTGTCAGGTCACAATGCTTGACACGATCGCATCGGAAGAAGACATGCTGCATTTTCTGAAGGATGAATATGCAAATCTGATCTCAGATGCGATCTATCCGGCAGGTGGCAAATATCATCCGAGGGTTTATGCCGCATTTCCGAAGGTGCTTACGGACTATGTGCGTGACAGACAGATCTTTACGATCGAGGAGGCTGTCTACAAGATGACAGGAAGAGCAGCGAAACCTCTGCATCTGGACCGTGGCGTTCTGGAGGCAGGGAAGGCAGCAGATATCAATATTTTCCATCTGGAGAATCTCAAGGTGAAAGCAGATTTTGATGATCCGGATCAGTTCTGCGAGGGATTTGACTACGTTCTGACAGGAGGGAAGATCGCAGTCAGGGATGACAGATGGACAAACACAGGAAGCGGAGAAGTTCTTGTGAGAAAGTAAACAAATAAAGGGGAATTGGAGAGGGAAGTTATGGATTATCAGCAGCTCATTACATTTATTATGGAAATGGTCGGGACGATCGCTTTTGCGGCATCCGGTGCCATGGTTGCGGTAGATCGGGCAATGGATATTTTTGGTGTGATCGTGCTGGGAGTCACGACAGCTGTAGGAGGAGGGGCAGTGCGTGATGTGATCCTCGGGATCGTGCCGCCGGCAATGTTCCAGCATCCGGTTTATACGGTCGTCGCAACGGTCACATCCTGTGTTGTTTTTATGATCCTGTATCTTAAGAAGGAACTCCTTCAGGGACATAACAGGGAGACTTATGACAAAGTAATGCTTGTCATGGACTCAATCGGGCTTGGAATCTTTACTGTGGTAGGTGTGAATACAGGGATCGCCCATGGATATATGGATTATACTTTCCTGCTGGTGTTCCTTGGCACCGTCACAGGTGTCGGCGGAGGACTTCTCCGTGATGTCATGGCAGGTGTGCCGCCGTATATCCTGGTGCGCCATATTTATGCATGCGCGTCTATCGTCGGAGCAATCGTCTGTGTGGTACTGTACCGGAATTTTGGGGCAGTCGCAGCGATGGTGGGAGCCTCAGCGGTGGTAATACTGATCCGTTATCTGGCAGCGCATTACCGGTGGAATTTGCCAAAACTTACAAGAGAAGAATAAAAGACGACAGAAAAGCAGCCCTTCTACACAGAAAGAAGAGCTGCTTTTGCTTAGAGGAAAATCTATTAATACTGCCGGGGGAATCTTATTCCAGCGGCTGAGTATCCTGAAGTGCTTCAAATCCTTCCTCACCGGTACGGATCTTGACAACGTTTTCGATATCATATACGAAGACTTTTCCATCGCCGTACTGACCGGTGTGAAGTGTTTTCTTGGCTGTTTCGATGACGGTTCTTACC
>NZ_JBBMEI010000096.1:0-10513 GCF_040096655.1 Blautia intestinihominis
GCTTGGATATAAGCTGGAAGAACGTGGTAAATATCTTATAAAAGTAGACCGTTATTTTGCATCCAGTAAGATATGCAGCGTATGTGGGAATAAGAAGAAAGAACTGGTTTTGTCAGAACGGACATACATATGTGAATGTGGAAACCGGATGGACCGGGATGTGAATGCAGCTGTCAATATCCTGGAAGAAGGAAAAAAGATATATAAAAAGTGTGCGTAGCGGCACATAGAAAAATCTGTAACCAGATAAAAAAGAACCGCGGGACACGCGGGGATAGCCTGTTTTAGCTTTGCCCTGAAGGGTGATCGAGCAGGAAGCCTCCACTTCAAAATCTGTAAGATTTAAGTGGTGGGAGCATGTCACAGGAACATAATGTCAGAGGCGGCATGACCGCCGGTAATTTTTACAAATTGTTTTATGGGGAAGTTGAGGTGGAAAAATGGAACAGCAACAGCATATGTTCACGAATCGCATGATCCGGAATCTACTTATTCCGGTCGTGCTGGAACAGTTGTTGAACTCGATCATGGGAACTGCGGATACCATGATGGTGAGTAATGTCGGTTCGGCGGCAATCTCGGCGGTATCGCTGGTGGATTCCATCAATGTGCTCGTCATTCAGGCATTTTCCGCACTGGCAGCAGGCGGTGCGATCGTCTGTGCACAGTATATCGGGCAGAGAAACAAAGAAAAAGCAAATGAATCTGCAAGACAGGTGTTGTTTATCATCACAGCCATTTCAGTAGCGGTGAGTCTGATCTGCCTTGTTTTCCAGAAACCACTTCTGAGACTGATCTTTGGCTCAGTCGAAGCGGAAGTTATGAGGGCATCAGAAATTTATTTCTTTTATACAGCCCTGTCCTTCCCGTTTATCGCGGCGTATGATTCAGCAGCATCTATTTTCCGTGCGCAGGACAATACCAGAGGTCCTATGACCATTTCCATGATCTCCAATGTGATGAATATCGCCGGAAATGCCATTATGATCTGGGTTTTCCACATGGGAGTAGCAGGTGCGGCACTTTCTACACTGATCTCCCGTATTTTCTGTGCGGTAGTAGTACTGATCCAGCTTCGAAAAGAAAGGGAAGGTCAGGAGATCGTAGTACGTGATTATTTCAAGATCCGTCCGAACTGGTCCATGATAAAAAGAATCCTCGGAATCGGAATCCCATCCGGTGTTGAAAACAGTATGTTCCAGCTGGGTAAACTGGCAATCCAGTCCACGGTATCTACTCTGGGAACAGCAGCGATCGCAGCACAGGCAATGACAAACATTCTGGAAAACCTGAATGGTATTGCAGCGATCGGTGTAGGGGTAGGTCTGATGACGATTGTCGGTCAGTGTCTCGGCGCAGGAAGAAAAGACGAGGCAGTCTACTACATAAAGAAGCTCTGCGTAATTGCAGAAATCGTAGTACTGACAAGCTGCCTGATCGTATTTGCACTGACAAAACCAGTCACGATCCTTGGAGGCATGGAAAAAGAAAGTGCAGATATGTGTTTCCATATGGTGATGTGGATCACGATCATGAAACCGCTTGTATGGACCATGGCATTTGTTCCGGGGTATGGGCTCCGTGCGGCAGGAGATGTGAAATTTTCCATGATCACATCCTGCTGTACGATGTGGGCATGCAGATTCTGCCTCTGTGTATTTCTGATCAGAGTCATGGGCTTCGGACCGATGGGAGTCTGGATCGGAATGTTTGCAGACTGGACTGTCCGCAGTATTATTTTTACCTGGAGATTCCACAGTCGCAAATGGCTGCAGCATAAAGTAATATAGAGAGTATAATTTAAAAAGTCTGGCTTTCACGATAGAACATGAGATGAAGGCCAGGCTTTTTTATAATGTTTCGCATCGAATGCATAATTCTTATAAATATCCATTTTGCTAATGGTGGATTTTGTGGTAGAATAGAGAGAAAATGAATAGTTATACATGGAAAGGAATCATTATTATGGAAAAAGGTACAATTTTTAAATTTCATAATGACCTTGATACAGACCAGATCATTGCATCCCAGTATCTGCTTCTGCCGAACCTGGATGAGATGAAAGGTCATGCATTTGAATCATTAGATCCTGATTTTGCAAAGAAAGTAAAACCAGGAGATTTCGTAGTAGGCGGCGAGAACTTCGGCTGTGGTTCTTCCAGAGAGCAGGCACCGGGCGTCCTCAAAGCACTTGGTGTACAGGCAGTCATCGCCAAATCCTTCGCAAGAATTTTCTTCAGAAATGCGATCAACATCGGGCTTCCGGCAATCGTCTGTAAAGATCTTCCGGATGATGTACAGACCGGAGATACCATGGAACTTCATATGTCCGACGGTACAGCAGTTGCAAACGGCAAGACATATACCTGTACCAAACTTCCGGAATATATGCAGGGAATTCTGAATCAGGGCGGTCTGATCGCTTCACTGAACAAGGAGGAGAAATAACCATGGGAATGACAATTGCAGAAAAAATCATCGCAGCAGCAGCCGGTGTAGACAGCGTCAAACCTGGCGATATCCATACGGTACAGCTTGACCGTCTGATGAGCAATGACGGAACTACTCATCTGACTGTAGATATGTACAAAAACAAGCTGAACCATCCGCACATTGCAGATACAAAGAAACTCGTTTTCATCGTTGACCACAACGTACCGTCTGACTGCCCGAAGACAGCAGCATCCCAGAAGAAGATGAGAGACTTTGCAAAAGAAAACAACATTGATTTCTGGGAAGGCAAGGGTGTCTGCCACCAGGTTATGATCGAGAATTATGTTCGCCCGGGTGAACTGATCTTTGGCGCAGACAGCCATACCTGTTCTTATGGTGCACTTGGCGCATTCGGTACCGGTGTCGGATGCACAGACTTCCTCTATGGAATGGTGACAGGAACTTCCTGGGTACTGGTTCCGGAATCTGTAAAATTCAACCTCATCGGTAAGCTTCCGGAAGGTGTGACTGCCCGTGACCTGATCCTTACCATCATTGGTGAAGTAGGTGCAAACGGATGCAACTATCAGGTAATGGAATTCACCGGAGAAGGTGCTAAGACTTTAAGCATCAGTGACCGTATGACTCTCTGCAACATGGCAGTAGAGGCAGGTGCAAAGGCCGGTATCTTTGAAGCAGACGAAAAAGCCATGGAATACCTCAAAGAACATGGACGTGAGCCAAAAGCTGTATTCCACAGTGATCCGGATGCAGAATACGTAAGAGAATATACTTTTGACCTCAGCAAAGTCCGCCCGGTAGTCGCAAAACCGGATTTTGTAGACAATGTTGTTCCGGCAGAAGAAGCATGTGGAATCGAGATCAACGAAGCATTCCTTGGCTCCTGCAACAACGGACGTATCGAAGATCTGCGCGTAGGTGCCGAGATCATCAAAGGAAAGAAAGTATCTGACAAGGTACGTTTCCTCGTTGTTCCGGCAAGCCAGACAATTTACCGTCAGGCATTAAAAGAAGGCCTGATCGACATTTTCATGGAAGCAGGTGCGATTGTTATGAACCCGAACTGCAGTGTATGCTGGGGAAGCTGTCAGGGTGTTATCGGTGAAAACGAAGTCCTGATCAGTACAGGAACGCGTAACTTCAAAGGACGTGCAGGACATCCAAGTTCCAAAGTATATCTTGGATCCGCAGCGACTGTTACAGCATCTGCAATCGCAGGAAAAATCGCACTGCCATCTGAAATCTGATAAAGTACAACAGAAACACCTACAATATATTCAGTGAGGAATACATAGATTATGGAAAAGTTTACAGGTAAAGTATGGGTACTTGGCGATGACATTGATACCGATATCATCATCCCGACCGAGTATCTGGCACTCAAAACAATCGACGATATGAAACAGTATGGATTCAGCCCGCTCCGTCCGGAACTGGCTGGACAGATCCAGAAAGGCGACATCATTGTTGCCGGCAAAAACTTCGGCTGCGGTTCTTCCAGAGAGCAGGCACCGGAGATCATCAAAGCACTGGGCGTTCAGTGCGTCATTGCAAAATCTTTTGCAAGAATTTTCTTCAGAAACTCCATCAACAACGGACTTCTGCTGATCGAGCAGCCGGATCTTCACGATGATATCAAAGAAGGAGATACCGTGAACGTTGTGATGAATGAACATGTTGACTATGATGGAAAACAGTACCCGATCGCTTCTCTGCCGGAGAACCTGATGAGCATCATCCAGGCCGGCGGACTTGTAAAAGCCATGCGTAAACTGAATGGACTGGACTAAGGAGGAGAAGCAGATGGGCGAAACAGTTATCGAAAAGATTATCAGAAACAATGTGGGTCATGCCGTAAAACCTGGCGATATCGTAACAGTCAATGTAGACAGAGTGATGATCCATGATATTTTTATTCCGTTTGTTGCGGATAAATTTGAAGAAATGGGATTCAAGAAATTATGGGATCCGGATAAGGTAGTTCTGATCTATGATCACCTTGTTCCGGCAAGCCAGCTTGATGATACCAGACATTTCCATACAGGAGATGCTTTTGCAGAGAAATACGGAATGAAAAACGTACACAGAAGCGACGGAATCTGCCATCAGCTGATGACAGAGGCTGGCTATGTCAAACCGGGCAACATCGTATTTGGTACAGACAGCCATACAACTACTTATGGATGTGTTGGCGCATTTTCTTCCGGTATCGGATATACAGAGATGGCAAGTATCCTCGGAACAGGAACCATGTGGATTAAAGTTCCGGAGACCATTAAAGTTGTGATCGAGGGAGAGCTTCCGGAGAACGTGATGTCCAAGGATGTGATCCTGCGTCTGATCGGTGATCTCGGTGCAGATGGCGCTACTTACCGTGCACTGGAATTCACAGGAAGTGCAGTAAAGAATATGTCCGTGGCAAGCCGAATGACCATGTCAAACATGGCAATCGAAGCTGGTGCAAAATGTGCTCTCTTCACACCAGATGAAAAGACAGCAGAATACTGTGAGATTGAACTGAACGATTTCCAGAAGAGCCTTGTCGGCGATGAGGACGCAAAATACATCAAGACTGTAACTTACCGTGCAGAGGACCTTGTTCCGGTCATGGCATGCCCGTCACAGGTAGACAAGATCCGTGACGTCAGCACTCTTGAGGGAACTGAGATCGATCAGGTATTCATCGGTTCCTGTACAAATGGCCGTCTGGAGGATCTCGCAGCAGCAGCGGAAGTCCTCAAGGGCAAAAAAGTTGCTGACTATGTAAAACTGATCGTGACACCGGCAAGCCGCAAGATCTACAGACAGGCGATCGAGCTTGGTATTCTGGACACTCTGGCAGAAGCAGGTGCAATGATCACACATCCGGGATGCGGACTGTGCTGTGGACGTGCAGGCGGTATCCTGACAGACGGAGAGAGTGTTGTGGCGACAAACAACCGTAACTTCCTTGGCCGTATGGGAACTTCCAAGGTAGAAATCTATCTGGCATCTCCAAAGACGGCAGCAGCATGTGCGATCGCAGGTAAGATCGTCAGCCCGAAATAAAACATCAAAAGACGCCAAAAAAAGTCAAGAGGGAAGAATATTTTTTCCCTCTTGACTTTTTTATGATTTAGCACTATAGTATAACGCAGTAACAGCAATAACGAGGAGAAGTTTGCAGGAAAGAGGCGCATGCCCACCGAAGGAGTAAAACTCTCAGGTATCCGTAATATCGGACACAAACTGCAAATGGATCGTTTCTCTGGAGACGCCTGTTTTATTACAGGGGCCGAAGGTGCAAGCGACGCGCAAGCGTCTTGAATCTCTCAGGCAAAAGGACAGAGGATGCTATGACCTAATTACATCCTGAATTCTATTTTTTGATTTTTATCTATTTTTTATTGTCTGATATTATTAGATTCTTACCAGTCTATCTGAGAACGATTCTTTATCTTTATTCCCTTTTTATGATGCTGAAAAATACATACAGAAGGAGAACTTTTTGAGATGTGGGAAGCAATCAACAATTTCTTAGTTGCAGTGGATGACAAAGTCTGGGGCGTGCCGCTTATGGTACTGATCATAGCCGGTGGTGTTCTTCTTACCAGCAGACTTGGGCTGCTTCAGGTACGCCGCCTTCCATTGGCACTGAAATGGATGTTTAAGAATGAAGAAGAGGGAGACGGTGAGATCTCCAGTTTTGCAGCTCTGTGTACAGCATTGAGTGCAACAATCGGTACCGGTAATATCGTAGGTGTTGCAACAGCAGTCTGTGCCGGAGGTCCGGGAGCACTTTTCTGGATGATCGTGGCAGCATTCTTCGGAATGGCAACCAAATATTCTGAAGGTCTTCTGGCGGTAAAATACCGTGTGGTTGCAGAAGACGGACACAGTCTTGGCGGACCATTCTACTATATTGAGAAAGGTATGGGACCGAAATGGAAATGGCTTGGTAAGATCTTTGCATTCTTTGGTGTCTGTGTAGGTCTTTTTGGTATCGGTACATTCAGCCAGGTAAATGGTATTTCAAGTGCTGTACAGAACTTCTTTGATCCGGACAAGACAAACTGCATCAATATCCCATTCCTGGGACAGTATTCCGTAGCAGTTGTTGTTTCTTCTCTGATCCTTGCATTTTTCGTAGCAGCGATCCTGATTGGAGGAGTAAAACGAATTGCAGCAGTCAGCCAGATCATCGTGCCGTTTATGGCAGTAATTTATATCATCTTTAGCGTTGCCCTGATCATCTGCAACATTACAGAGATCCCGAATGCAATCGTAACTGTTGTTACAGCGGCATTTAATCCTAAAGCAGTGACAGGTGGTGTTGTTGGTTCTATGATCGTAGCAATTCAGAAAGGTGTTGCACGAGGAATCTTTTCCAACGAAGCAGGTCTTGGTAGCGCTCCGATCGCGGCAGCAGCAGCGCAGACAAAAGAGCCGGTACGTCAGGGTCTTGTCAGCATGACAGGTACTTTTATTGATACGATCCTGATCTGTACCATGACAGGACTTTCCATCGTCCTGACAGGTGCATGGCAGGTAGAGGGAATCGAGGGTGTACAGGTTACTACCTATGCATTCCAGCATGGACTTCCGCTTCCGGCCAAGTTCACAGCGTTTGTACTGATGCTCTGCCTCGTATTCTTCGCATTTACAACAATCCTTGGATGGGATTATTACAGTGAACGTTGTCTCGAATACCTGACAAACGGACACAAGACGAAGATCATCGTATACCGCTGGTTATATATTTTTGCAGTATTCATCGGACCATACATGACAGTAAGTGCTGTATGGACTATCGCAGATATCTTCAATGGTCTGATGGCAATCCCGAATATGATCGCACTGTTCGCACTGAGCGGAGTCGTTGTGAAAGAAACCAAAGCATTCTTCAAAGCAGAGAAGCATAAAATGTAAATAAAATTTTGGAAACGCATAATTCCTTCTGTTCTTCATACACTAGACAGTGATGATGAGAACAGGAGGAATTTTTTTGAAGAAAAAAACAAAAACTCTGCTGACCGCGCTGGCGGTGCCGCTGGGAGTTGGGGCGGTTTCGGGATTTCTTACGCAGGGAAGCATGGATACGTTTGAAAAATTAAAACAGCCGCCTCTGACACCGCCGGGCTGGGTATTTCCTGTGGTATGGACAGGACTGTTTGCCATGATGGGAACAGCATCTTACCTTGTGGCAATTTCGCCGAAAACAGAAAAGAGAAACAGAGCACTGTTCTTGTATGGAGTGCAGCTTGCAGTAAATTTCCTGTGGCCGGTATTTTTCTTTAATGCAGGATGGTATTTCTTTGCATTTGTATGGCTTGTGCTTCTGTGGTATCTGGTGTACCTCTGCACGAAAGGATTTTCGGATATCTCCAGGAACGCAGGATACCTGATGATCCCGTATCTTGTATGGCTGACTTTTGCAGGTTATCTGAATTTCTTTATCTTTCTTTTAAATTAAGCGGAAGCACTGTCTGAAAATGGCAGTGTTTTTGTGTTTTACGGAAAAACATCTGATTTTCATACAAAAACAACACTTGACAAAGCGATGGCAATCCTGTAGTATAGATTAGGAATATGATTAACGTTAAAGATTACAGTAACCATTTTTCCAACTGCCGTAATGAATGGAAGTGACAGGATCCGTCACGAGAAATTCTGCGACAGCTTTTTTTATGCAACAGGACTGTGGGTTCTGCTGTATATGGATGAGGGATATAAACAAAAAGGGAAGTAATGCTTACAAGGAGGATAAGGCATGAACTATGATGTGATCATTATCGGCGCTGGTCCTGGAGGAATTTTTGCAGCGTATGAATTAATGAAAGAAAAGCCGGACTGCAAAGTGGCAGTTTTTGAAGAGGGATACTCCCTTGAGAAGAGAAAATGCCCGATCGACGGCAAGAAGATAAAGAACTGTATCAACTGTAAGAGATGTTCCATCATGTGCGGTTTTGGCGGTGCAGGTGCATTCTCTGATGGAAAATATAACATCACCAACGATTTCGGTGGAACTCTGTATGAGCATATCGGTAAGAGCCAGGCAATCGAGCTGATGAAATATGTTGATGATATCAACATGGAATACGGTGGTCAGGGAACTAAGCTTTATTCCACAGCAGGAACCAAGTTTAAGAAACTCTGCCTGCAGAACAAACTGAACCTTCTGGATGCATCTGTACGTCATCTGGGAACGGATATCAATTATATCGTTCTTGAGAACCTGTACAATGCAATGAAAGATCATGTAGATTTCTACTTCGACACACCGGTACAGAAACTGGAGATCCTGGAAGACGGTTACCGTGTGATCTGCGAAAAAGGAACTTACGACTGTAAGAAATGTATCGTTTCCGTAGGACGAAGCGGAAGCAAATGGATGGAGACTGTCTGTAAAGATCTGAACATCCCGACAAAATCCAACCGTGTGGATATCGGTGTCCGCGTGGAACTTCCGGCAGTTATCTTTTCACATCTGACAGATGAACTGTATGAGAGCAAGATCGTCTACCGTACAGAGAAATTCGAAGATAACGTCCGTACTTTCTGCATGAACCCGAACGGAATCGTAGTAAACGAAAATACCAACGGCATCATCACTGTAAACGGACATAGCTATGAGGGTGATGAGAAAAAGACCGATAACACCAACTTCGCACTTCTTGTTTCCAAACATTTCTCCGAGCCATTTAAGGACAGCAATGGATACGGCGAAAGCATCGCAAGACTTTCCAACATGCTTGGCGGCGGTGTTATCGTACAGCGTTTCGGCGACCTTGTCCGCGGACGTAGAAGTACCGTGAAACGTGTTGAGGAAGGCCTCGTAACACCGACTCTCACAGCAACACCTGGAGACTTAAGCCTCGTACTTCCGAAACGTATCCTGGACGGCATCATCGAAATGATCTACGCCCTGGACAAAGTAGCTCCGGGAACTGCAAACGACGATACCCTTCTGTACGGCGTGGAAGTTAAATTCTACAACATGGAAGTTGAGATTGACGACAACCTCGAAAGCTGCCACAAAGGTCTGTACGTGATCGGAGACGGAAGTGGCGTCACCCACTCCCTGTCCCACGCATCCGCAAGTGGTATTTACGTAGCAAGACATATTGTAGAGCAGAACTGATAATTATAATATACTAAGAAGCCCCCACAAAACGTGAGAAAACGATTTGTGGGGGCTTTTTATGTGAATAATTTTGACTATTTCATATCTGCCAGTGAAATAAACGGAAGTTCCGCATATTCATACTTATTCTTGATAGAAGCTGCATCTGCTTCTGAAATAGAAGTAAATTCATCTGCATTATACTCAGTTGAAGCTGTTGTGCTGAAGAACCACGGATTCTGCGGATTTCTTTCTTCATCATAGACCACGGATTCTTTTAAGTTCAGCTGTCCGTCAGTATAAGTATAATAATGGTACAGGGACAGAAAAGCACTGCCGGAAGCTTCATTGGCTATAGTGTTGTCTTTGCACAGATAATATCTGTCGCGTTCACCGCTGGTAGTGACCAGAGAAAGCCTTCCGTTAACAAGGGTGTACATATCAAAAAACATTCCCTCATAACTGTCAGTGCCATCGTCAATGGCACCTATAAACAGTTCTGCGGTACCATTATTATCAATATCCTGAAGAAAATATCCGAGTTTATTGATATCTGAATAATATCCTGCCAGATAACAGAGATTATTTTCCTGAAACTGGCTGATATTCCATGCGGCAGAAGCACCGTCATAATATTTCTGCACGATTTCTTTATATTCCGGATAATCAGCAAGGGTTTCGGTGTCCGCAGCATAAACAGAGGTAAGACCGCCTATTGTAAGTACCATGGATGCAGATAAAAGACCGCAGATTAGTTTCTTCTTTTTCATTTTGAATCCTCCTTAGAGAGTAGTATTTATATTAAGTATACTTCTATTATATATTATGCACAAGCAAATTTGTGTCTGGATACTCAAGTTACCGTGAACGGAGTGATAATACAGTTACTGTTCACTCCGTTCACAGTAACTTGGTCAAAATGCATTCCAAATCACCTTCGGTGATGGCATTTTGCCC
>NZ_JBBMEI010000097.1:0-10061 GCF_040096655.1 Blautia intestinihominis
GCCCGCATCGGGGGAAGCCTATCTGGTTGCCAGAAACATTACTGTGACACCAAGGGAAGCAGAAACAGACGGATCCAATGGCGGTCAGGAACAGGAAACCGGCGATGACGAACCGGAGGCAGACCCCGTCCTCCCGACCATAAGCCCGGAAGATGCCCCGGAAACTCTGGAAGAGCCGGAAGAAACGGAGGAGCCAGAAGAAGAGGAAGCAGAAGGATTTTCCGATGAGGAACCAGAGGATGGAAGCCATCAGGTTGACATCGTACAGGGAAATGAATTCAATATTGAACTGGACCACGAGGACGGACGTTACCAGACGGGGGAGATGGTCAACTTTTCCGGTGATATCCCGCAGGGAAGCCTGATCGCAGTGGGAACAAGTCTTGTCGAAGCAAACCAGACAGAGAATACCGAAGATCTTCTGTATGCAGAAGTAAGCTACGATGAGGGAACAAATTCCTTCAGCTTTGAGATGCCGGAAGATGATGTTGCATTAAGTGTGCTATATGACCAGGCTGAGGGCGGTATTAGTACCGTGGCAGCTTCCGATGGAGACTTGTGGGATGATTCAACAGACATTGAAGCTAATACCTATTACTATTATTCAGATGGAAAACTGCATCCGTTTGATTCTGTTATGGGACAGGGCGGAAATGATTCCTATAAGTATATCCGTTACAAAGCAGGCGGAAAGACTTATACCGTCTATGCATACTGTATGCAGCACAGTAAACAGTCCCCGCCAAGTGGAACGACTTATAAAAATATGGTCGAACTGGATGAAGGTGGCGATGACCGTTATTTAAGGAAGGCCATGTTTTACGGATATGGCGGTCCCGGATGGGGCGGCACATTCAACGGCTATAATATCAAATCCATCATGGAAAAATACGGCTGTTCCTCCGAGACCCGTGCAATGCAGCATTATCTGGTCGATTATTTATATGACGGGGAATCCGGATTTGGCGGCTCCCTTTCGACAACTGCCAAAAACATGTTAAAAGAGATCAAGGCAGCCCTTTCAAAGATGCCGGATCCAACGACCATGGAACTGACACCAGGGCTCAGTGCTTCTGCAAATGGAAACCAGAGCCCGACATTTACATGGAAGGCAAATGCAGCTTTTGTGATCACGATCCATCTGGAAAACGGGGTCTCCCTTGTAAATGAGACGACAGGAAAAACCGGGACCGGAAATGTGAGCGTAAAGGGCGGTGAAAAATTCCATCTGGAAGCAACCACCCAGAATATTGGAAGCCTGAAAGGAAAATATGCGATCACATCCAACTATCCGCTTAATTTCCATGCCATGCTCTTAAAGCTGGCGAACAGCCAGGATATCGGATTTGGATATTATACCGATACACTGGAGCTGAACCTGGAGGTAGACTGGCCGGATGAAGCAACGGTCAAGATCATCAAAAAAGATAAGGGAAGCAACGCGCTCCTTGCAGGTGCCGTTTACGGCATCTATGCAGATGAAGCCTGCACGAAACTTATCAAAAAAATGCCGGCAACAAATGCAAAAGGGGAATCCGAAGTAAAGATCACCAAAACACAGGATACCGTTTACCTTCGTGAGATTTCAGGCCCGTCCGGATATGTGCTGGATACGAAAGCCTATGGGGTAAAGCTGGTCGTGGGGCAGACCGCTTCCAAGAACTTAACGGATAAAGAGCAAAAGGGTGCACTCACCATTTATAAAGAAGGAGAAGTGCTCACCGGAGCTGCCGTCACGGAAAATGGTGTGACATTTACCTACGAAAAACAGAAATTGAAAGGAGCCGTTTACAGTGTTTATGCAGGTGCAGATATCAAGGCGGCAGATGGCACCCTCATCTATAAAAAAGGTGCGCTTGTCAAGGATAATCTGGTTACCGGAGATGACGGAAGCGTTACGTTAAAAGATCTCTATCTTGGCACCTACACAGTAACCGAGACGAAGGCTCCGGATAATTATGTATGCAAAGGAGAGTCCAAGAATGTCGAGCTTGTGTATGCAGGCCAGACCGTAGAAGTGCAGACTGGCAGTGCAACATTTTTAAATGAACGCCAGAAGGCAGCAGTCCGTGTGGAAAAACAGGACGAAGAGACCAAAAATCCGCTCTCCGGAGGTATTTACGGGCTGTATGCAGCAGAAGATATCAAAGTTGATGGTAAGACCGTTGTTCCCAAAGGAACACTGATTGAAAAAGCAACGACCGGAGCCGATGGAAAAGCTTCTTATAAAGCGGAACTTCCGATCAATTACAGCTACAGCATCCGGGAGATCCAGGCACCGGAACTTTACCTTAGAAACAGTGAGGATACTTACACCTTCACTTTTAAGTTTACCAATGATAAGGAAGAAAAGGTAAACTTTAGCTATACCTTTACAAATAAACGTGTAAATGCAACAATCGACCTGGTAAAAGAAGACAGCAAGACAGGAAACAGCGCACAGGGAGATGCCGTATTTGAAGGAGCCATTTACGGGCTCTATGCAAGGGAAGACATTAACCATCCGGATGGCAGGAGCGGAGTCCTTTATAAAAAGGACGAGCAGGTAGCTACCCTGACGACCGATAAAGCGGGAAAAGCAAGTGTAAGCAACCTGTATCTTGGAAAGTATTATTTGAAGGAGATCACGCCTCCAGTAGGTTATCTTCTGGACGAAGAGGAGCATGATGTAAACTGTAACTACGAAGGAGATCAGGTAGAGACGGTAAAACGAAATACCGTTTCCAAAGAAGACGTGATCAAACAGCCATTCCAGTTGATCAAAGCAGCGGATAATGATAAGACCGATGCGGATCTTTTAAAAGGTGCCGGATTCTCTGCTTATCTGATCAGCAGCCTGACTGTAAAGGACGATGGAAGTTATGACTTTACAAATGCGACCCCGATCGTTCTTACGGAAGACGGAAAAACAGAAATGTTTACCGATGAACGCGGCTATGCGTGCAGCATCCCGATTCCTTATGGACGCTACATTGTCCGTGAGACTACAACACCGCATAATTTTATGCCGGTAGATGATTTTATCGTAACCGTAACCGAGAACAGCAGCACACCGCAGGTATGGAGAGTCCTTTTGGACGATGAGTTCAAAGCAAAGCTTAAGATCGTGAAACAGGATGATGAGACCAAACAGCTGGTCCTCCTTGCCAATACAGAATTCAAAGTGTATGACCTGGATGCGAAAAAGTATGTGGAACAGGTAACGACCTATCCAAATACGGTTGTCCATAAATCCTATTTTACGGACGAAAATGGTTACCTGATCCTTCCGGAATCCTTAAAATGCGGAAATTACAGGATCGAGGAAGTGAGCGCGCCGGATGGCTACACCCAGAATACCCAGTATGTGGAGATCAAAGTTGACAAGAATACAGCTTATCAGATGGATTCTGTCAGCGGGGATGCCATTATTACCGTGACCTATGAAAACCATCCGGTCAAAGGTAAACTGGTGATCCATAAATCCGGTGAAACCTTAAAATCCTTTAAAAAGGATTTTGTATACGAAGAAACTTCCCTGGAAGGGGCAGAATTTGAAATCTACGCAGCAGAAGATATTTTCACACCGGATCATCAGGTGGACGAGCAGGGAAACCGTCACGTGATCTATGCAAAGGATACCCTGGTAAAAACAGTGATCACTGATAAAAATGGGGAAGCTGTTATCAAAGATCTTCCGCTTGGAAAATACCGTGTGAAAGAAACAAAAACACCGGCCGGATTTGTCTTAAATCCAGACAGTCAGGAAGTATCCTTTATCTATAAGGATCAGAACACACCGGAGATCGAAGAAAAACTGGAATTTTCCAATGAACGCCAGAAAGTAGAGCTGAGTGTGGAAAAACAGGATGCCGAGACCGGAAAGACTTTAAAAGGTGCAACCTTTGGATTATACAATAAAGAAGCAATTTCTTCCGGCGACAAGGTAATCGTAAAAGCAGATACACTGCTTCAGGAGATCACAAGCAACGAAAAAGGTAAGGCAGCGTTTACGCTGGATCTTCCGCTTGGCAGATACTATGTAAAAGAGCTGCAGGCGCCGGCGGGTTATGTATCTTCCGATGAGATCCTGGAATTTGATGCCACATACCAGGGCCAGGACGTAAAAACGATCAAATTAAAATCCGTGAAGAAAAACCAGCCGACAACGGTAGAAGTGACAAAAGCAGACATCACGACTGGAACAGAACTTGACGGGGCTTCCATGAGTGTACTGGATAAGGATGGCAACGTGATCGATTCCTGGACATCCGTAAAAGATTCCCCTCATGTGATCAAGAGACTTCAGGTTGGAAAAACATACATTCTGCGTGAGGAGCTTGCACCATACGGTTACTTACGTGCAACAGACGTAGAGTTTACGATCTCTGATACTGCAGAAGTACAGAAAGTCAAAATGGAAGATGAAGTCCCGGTAGCAAGACTTCTGGTAAACAAGAAAGGGGAATTCTTAGACAGCGTATCCCTTCTTGACAATGCAAAAGGCATGATCGAGCACCTGTTCAACTATGTGACCGGAAACCTGACTGATGTAACCTTCAATGTTTACGCGGCAGAAGCCATCCGTGCAGCTGACGGGGTAAGTGCAGATTATTATGCGGCAGATGAACTGGTCGGCTCCATTACAACAGATGGAAATGGCATCGCCCAGATGGATAACCTTCCGCTTGGACGTTATTACATCGTGGAAAAAGAGACCGCACATGGCTACGTTCTGGATAATGAACCAAGATATGTGGATCTTACATACCGTGACCAGGATACACCTCTGGTTACTTATAGTGCCGACTGGCAGAATGCGCGCCAGAGGGTACAGGTGGAAGTCCTGAAAAAAGAAAAGGACAGTGACAAAGTACTTTCCGGGGCAATCTTTGGCCTCTATGCAGCAGACGATATCGTATCTTCTAAAGGAAAAGTACTCCTTGCGAAAGACACCCTGATCGAACTGAAGACCACAGATGAGGATGGAAAGATCCAGTTTGTTGCAGATCTCCCGGTTGACAGCAGGTACTACATTAAGGAACTTGCCGCCCCGGATGGCTATGTAACAGACCAGGAACCGCAGGAATTCACTTTTGAGTACCAGGGCAGTGGAACCAGTGTTGCAGAGTATGCGTTCACCTTTGAAGATGAACAGACTACGGTAGAACTTTCCAAAGCAGACCTGACGGACAAAAAAGAACTTCCGGGAGCATCCTTAAAGGTAACAGATGAGAATGGAAATACGGTGGATGAATGGGTATCCAAAGAGGAAGCACATATCATCAAGGGTCTTATCGTAGGAAAGAAATACAAGATGACAGAAACAAAGCCGGCAGATGGTTATGTGACTGCGGAAAGTATTGAATTTACCGTCGAAAACACAAAAGAAGTACAGAAACACCAGATGCTTGATGATGTGACCAAAGTGGAAATCAGCAAGAAAGACATTACGGATTCCAGTGAGGTACCGGGAGCAAAACTGATCATCCTGGATAAAGATGGAAAGAAAGTTGAAAGCTGGACGTCCACGGATAAACCGCATATGGTCGAAAAACTTCCGGTAGGCGAATATACCCTTCGTGAAGAGCAGGCCCCGGATGGATACCTCATTGCGGAAGATGTGAAATTTACGGTAAAAGATACTGGAAAAGTCCAGAAAGTCAAAATGAAGGACGCACATCCGTATGGAAAACTGGTCATCAAAAAGACCGATTCCACCAGTAAGGCAGCCCTTTCAGGAGCAGAATTTGAACTGCGTGAAAAGGAAAGCGGAAAAGTCGTAGAAAAACTGGTAACGGATAAGACCGGAACAGCGACAAGCGGCAAGATTCCGATTGCTACTTATAAAAATGGAAAAGTAGAGAAAACCGTGGAATATATCCTGGTAGAGACCAAAGCACCAAATGGTTATGAATTAAGCAGCAAAAAAGAAGAGATCCGCTTTGAATACAAAGACGGAAAAACCAAGGTGATCGAGATCGTAAAAGAGATCAAAAACACCAAATCCCCTTCCGGCAGCACACCGACAGGAAACAGCCCGAAAACAGGGGACAGCACCAACATCTGGCTTCCGATCCTTCTGGCAGTCCTTTCTGCCTGCGGCATTGGCGGCGTGATCTGGTATAAGAAGAAAAAAGGAAATTAAGGAATACGGTTCAGGGCTGCTCGATTTACCGGCAGCCCTCTTTCCAGGAAGAATAATCGGAGGTTTGTATGAGACACATAAAAGAAATCATGATCGTGGCAGTCTGCCTGATGGTACTCAGCTTTTGCGTATGTACCGGTTTTGGCATTTACTTTATGTACCGGGAAGGTGTGCAGGAATATGAAGACCTGCATACATACGTCAAGGAAACAGATGAGGATGACCACACAGAAGGAACAGACGGAAGCGATGGGAAACAGACCGTGGTTGATTTTAAGGCATTAAAAAAGATCAATCCGGATATCGTTGCATGGATCCGGATCCCGGATACCAGCATTGATTATCCGGTAGTCCAGGGAAACGATGACTCCTATTACCTGACGCATACTTTTAAGAAGACAGAACATGTGGCAGGGGCCATTTTCCTGGATTCCGATAACAATGCCGATTTTTCTGATGACAAGAACATCATTTATGGCCACAATATGAAAGATGGCAGCATGTTCCGCGGACTTCGAAATTTCCTTGACGATGAATTTTTAAAAGAACACCATATCCTCTATCTGTATCTTCCGGATGAAGGGGTATGGATCTTTGTGATCGTAAAATGCGAGTATACACCGGCAGATGGAGATGCTTTTTTACTTGGAACGCAGGAAGAAGTTCCGACGCTTCTGCTTTCTACCTGTGGAACAGATGCCTCCAAACGTCTGGTCGTATGGTGTGAAAGGCAGGAAGAGAAAGGTGAACAGATAGAATATTCTGACGAGGAAACAGAAGTACAGGAAGCCACGGATGCTCTTGCTTTCTTTGATGGGGAGTTTGTGGAAAACAAAACCCATGATTTTATTTAAATGCTTGCAGAAATTTAATGGATAATTTCTAAAAAATATAACATTTTTATTTTCAGGTCTTTCTGGATGGACAGGAACAATCATGGTCTATCCGGGAGGGCCTTTTTTTATTGCAGGAATGGCGTAAAATGGCTCTTTTGATGGAAATATGATTGCAGAAAAATGAAAAAAGAAATGTTAGTTCTGACTATCATGTCCAGTATGCCGCAAATCATTTGGAGAAGGCGAAGGATGTGTTTATGAAAGTGATGAAGATCCTCTGGATTTATATAGCCCAGTGGAAGGAAAAATAGAAATTAAACTGAAATGATAAAAAAATATAGAAAAAAGAATTGACAATTGTATTCTACAGTTGTAGAATACAATTAACTTCTACAGATGTAGAAAATAAAATTCTAGGAGAATCCACGATGAAGACAAAATTTATGACACTTATGACGGTAGCAACACTTGGGATTTTTTCAGCTGCAACGGTTATGGCAGCAGGAAATAACGATTTCTATACACAGCCGCCGGCTGGATCTGAATGGGAAAAAGCAGATACGGAAGGTACCTATGCAAGCTATACGAACGGAAATGATTATGTAAATATCTATAAATATTCACTGGAGGATGTCAAAACAGGGATTGCCAAATGCAATGACACATACGATGCCTGCTATCAGACAATTTATTCAGAGGGAAACAGCCTGTATATGGCAGTGGGATATGCAAAAGATGCAGATGACATCAGTGACGTCAGAAAATTTGTAGAATATATTTCGTATCCTGGAAATCCTTCACTTACCAGACAGGAGAATGAAAACCAGACCGATGATTCTTCTGATGATTCTGATAAGGCAACTACAGATACTGCCAGTCAGAAGTCAGGAGGAGATTCAGATTCCTCCGATACAGAAGAAAATGCTTCTGCAAAATCCTCGGACAGCAATGATGATTCCGATATCCTTTCTACCTCACCAATGACATTAGTTGACAGTGATGGAAATACCATTGAGATTAATTACATTCTTCACAAAGATTATTCTTGTGAATATCGTGGAGATGATGGAATGAACTATACCGATAATGGGGATGAGACTTATACCGACGAAAATGGAAATACCTACTCAGCTCTGAATGATGATACTCATCATCTGGGACATACGTTGGAACAGCATGACCTTCAGGATGCAAACGGTAATACTGTGACGGTTACGGAAACTACAAATGGTGATTATTATTTCCAGGATGAAAATGGTACAGGATTTACGGACAACGGAGACGGGACATGGAGTGATGAAAATGGCAGCAGTTATACAGAAATAGACTGATAGTGGTCAGTAGCTGCAGGAATGGCAAGGGCATTTGCAAATTGTGCAAAAGCCCTTGCCATTTCCGTGAACTGTGGTAAAATAGAGTTATTCCTACATTTGTAGAAAATATGTAACAGGAGGTATGAAAAAGTGAAAAAAACTTACCAGAGACTTCCGGAATCAGAGCTGGATATTATGCTCGTTCTTTGGAATAATACTCCGCCGATGACCAGACCGGAGATTGAGAAAGTGATCAATATGAAGAAAAATCTTGCATCAACAACAATTTTGTCATTGCTGACCAGACTGGAGAACAAAAATTTCGTGGAAGTGACGAAACAGGGAAAAATGAATCTGTATACACCCCTGGTTTCGCAGTCAGATTATCAGGCACATGAAAGCCAGAGTGTTCTTGAGAAGCTTTATGGGAATTCACTAAAAAAGTTTGTAACTTCACTTTATCATGGAAAGAAAATCAGCTCGGAAGAAGTCCAGGATCTCAGTGAATTTCTTAAGAACCTGGAGGACAGGGAGGAATAGCAAATTATGGAGGTTTTCATTCTGCACATTCTGAAACTGAACATTATTGCAGCAGTAGTAATTTTACTGGTAAAAGTGCTTGCGACTCTGTTTAAAGGACGTGTATCAGCGAGATGGAAGTACTTTATCTGGCTGTTGATTACGATAAGCCTTTGTGTTCCGGTGCGCCTTCCGGAGAATCTGGCACTGGTGGATTTCAAAGTACTTAGAAGCAGTCAACAGAATACGCAAAACCCGAAGATAACGGATTACGCAGTCAGACCAGAGAAAAGTCAGAAGATAACAGAAACCGTATCATCTGCGAGCAATGACATGAAAAATCTGACAGAAATCCCGGAACAAAAGAGAACTGTCAGGTACGAATCAGATAAATGGCTGGGAATTGTGGCTTTGATTTTTGCTGCTGTCTGGCTGAGCGTAACGGTACTTAAACTGACAGGAGAATTGCTGGCATATTATTTTTCTATAAGGAATCTGGAACGGATGAGTCTACAGGTAAGTGATACGGTGAGTATTCAGATGTACCGTGCAGCGTGTCAAAAGAAGCACGTACGCAGAATACCGGAACTCAGGCAAAACGCAGGTCTTACCACACCGCTTCTTGCAGGACTTTTACATACAAAATTGTATCTACCAGCAACCGGGTATTCAGCAGAAGAAAGAAAACTTATCTTTTACCATGAACTTACACATTATTGCCATCGGGATCTCTGGTATAAGATGCTCCTTCGAATCTGTGCATCGATATACTGGTTCAATCCCTTTCTTCTTATCATGCTGAAAGAAGCGGATAAGGATATTGAAAATCTGTGTGATACAGCGGTTGTTCGCAGAGTTAATAAAAAGGAACATAAATTATATCGACAGCTGCTTCTCAGGACAGTGGCCATGGAAAATCAGATTCCATATGTGACAGCAAGTCTTAATGACAGCGAAATGGTGTTTAAAGATCGGATTCTGTATATGGTGAACATTCGGAAACTCCGCAAAGGAATTCTTCCGGGAATTCTTGTGACGCTGCTGCTTGCAGGCGGTAATCTGGTATTTAATGTCTCTGCCGGGACAGATACAGTTTCAGTAGAGACGGAGAAGTCTGGTATTGAAAAAAATGCAGATCCAGAGAAAAATAATGTACCGGATTATGCACCGTTTTCTGAAATGGTAACTATGCAGAAAGCTGCTGAAACACAGGACGAAGGAGGAGTGACAGAGAATACAGATACAGAGGATTCTGTAGACGAAGAG
>NZ_JBBMEI010000098.1:0-9880 GCF_040096655.1 Blautia intestinihominis
CTGAATAAAATCGGTTCAAGAATAGATACAGAAGAAATAGAAAAAGAGATTGAAAGACTGGAAAAACAGCACAGGCAACTGACCGGAGCAAAAGCAAGACTTGGACAGCAGATGGATAGTCTGGATATCATGGATAAATTTTATGAAAAGAAATATCAGGATATGGAGACACGCTTATATCGTCTATATGATGAAATTGAAGGCGTGGAGAATAGTATAGAAGAAGTTAAGAATCGCCTGCTGAATATCCGGCAACAGAAAATATCAGAAGAAAACGTCTATCAATTTCTTTTATATTTTGATAAACTATATGATAAGTTCACCGACCTGGAGAAGAAAGGATTTCTTAACAGCTTTGTGGAACAGGTGGACATTTACGAGCAGGAGCAGCCAGATGGCAGATTCCTGAAGCACATAAAGTTCCGTTTTCCGGTGTATTTTGGAGGCAGAGAGACACAGGAACTTTGTTGGGACAACGAAAGTACCGTTGAGACAATAGTTGCACTACATCGGACAGATTTGTAAGAATCCTTGATTTTAGGCACTTTGAGAGGTTTTTCAGATTTGACCAGAGTGACCGAAAAACATACAAAAAGGCAATTTCAGACGGTGTGAATGTCTCAGTCGTATTGGACTGCGGCTTCGGAAACATATCAAAGAAAAAGTAATATTTTTATCATTCAACAGAATAAAAGAAACGTGAAAGACCGTTCATTTTCAAGAAAAATTGAAAGTGAGTGGTCTTTTTTTATACCTCTAAAACGGATTTTTATTAAGATGTTTTGAAGGATTGATTCGATGTGTTCGAGAAAGGCGATATTATGGAGACGATCCGGAATGTAGATGTAAACAGATTGCATGATTTTAAAAATCATCCATTCAAAGTAGAGATGAATACAGAATTGTGCGAGCTTATGAGAAGTATTGAGAAAGAAGGTGTGCTTGTGCCACTTCTTGTAAGGACAAATCCCTATGGAGATGGGTATGAGGTGATATCCGGTCACAGGCGAAAGGAAGCTGCTATATGGGCAGGAGAGACGAAGGTTCCGGTTGTGATAAGAGAATTGGATGATGATCAGGCAGTTGTGGCAATGGTTGACGCTAACCTGCATAGAGAGAATCTGAAGCCAAGTGAGAAAGCATTTGCGTATAAGATGAAGCTGGAAGCCATGAAACATCAGGGAAAGCACATTGACAGCGTGACTTCGGCTCAAGTTGGACCGAAGTGTGACACAGATGGAAATGGCAGAGCGGATAATTTGGGGAATAGAGCTAATGAAGTTGTTGAAGAGCATTCCATGATGAACAGCAACGAGCTTCTTGCAAGACAGGTCGGAGAAAGTGTAGCACAGATAAAGAGATATATCCGGCTGACAAATCTCATCCCTAAGATACTTGCTATGGTGGATGAGGGAAAGATAGCATTTACGATTGGTGTGGAATTATCCTATCTGTCAGAAGAAGAACAGTATGAGCTTCATGCTGTAATGGATTTGGAGCAATGCACACCATCATTGTCGCAGGCAAATAGGATGAAACGTATAAGTCAGAGCGGAAAGCTGGATATTGATGAAATCTATTCAATATTGGAAGAGGAAAAACCGAACCAACGAGAACAGATTAAGATTCGTGCCAGTACACTTGAGGAGTATTTTCCAGATGATTTTACTCCAAAGCAGAAGGTGGAACTTATAGAGCGGCTCGTAAAAGAATGGCATGAAAAACAGATTAAAGATACGGAAAGGAACAGGTGATTATATGAATAAGAATCAGAATATACGATTTAATATGGATAAGGAATCCGATATTATGGCATGGGAGAGCCTTCACAGCAAAGATGTGGGGGAAAGATTTAAGTCACAAAACAGGTTCGTGATTGAAGCAATCAATTATTATTATGAGAGAGTTATGCGTATACAGGAAGATCCATATCTGGAAACAAGGGAAAAAGAAGATGCATTTGCGGACAGGATAGTTGGAAAGGTAGAAAGGAAAGTACTTTCAAATCTTCCTGCCTTACTGGGATTATATGTAAAGAAAGATTATGAGGAGGAATAATTATGGCGATAGACAGGACAGTTAAGTTTACAGTGAGATTAAATATGCTTAATCCGGCTCATGTAACTATTAATAAGGTTCTGAATGAGTTGAATTTGGATATATTTAAGTCAAAGAATCAGTTTTTTATAGATGCGGCAACTTATTATATCGAGAATTATGGGCAGGAAGAATTAACGCAGCCGAAGAAAGAGAAAGAGCCGGAGTTTGTATCAACAGAAGATATGAAAGCAATTGAGGAAAGAATCAGGCAGGCTGCAAAGGATGAAGCACGTCAGGAAGCAAATAAGGAAGTTATGACAATGGTAGGAAGTCTGCTGGCTGCAATTCAGGCTGGTGGAGGTGCTATGTCAGTAATGAATAAAGCTGATGCTGCTATGGAGACAGGAACGAAAAGCATATCTGATGAAGAGTCAGAGGATTATGAAGAAGATGAGACATTAGTACAGAGTGCACTAAGATGGATGGTAAATGATTAGCAATAGAATATAGCTTATAGATACAAGGACTGTGTAGAAATACATGGTCCTTATTTTTATCTGCAAATATTGTAGCGACTGCCGGCATAAAACGATGGCAGAAATAAAAAGCGACTGAACAATCCGACAGCAGTAACTTAAAATGCCGTAATAATCCGACGGCATGGAACTTGAACGAAAGAAAGTCGGAAAAAGAACAAAGGAAAAGTGATGGCACAAAGCGACGGCATTATATAAGAGCGACGGCATAAAGTGAAGTCAGCTATGAAAAATGCTGTAACAAATTGCCGTCAATTAATGTGAAAAGACACCTTTACGAGATTTTAGACAATTATCAGAGCAAGAGATGCTTCAAGCAAGGGGCAAGAGAAGTTCAAATACAGCCCTCGGCGTTTGAGAGCGAAATACACCCTCCGCACAAAACTTCGTTTTGTACTCCGGGGATTTCGCGATTGCATCGAGCCTGAGAATAAATATTACTATGGCTGCATTTGAAGAATTAAATGTAGCTGATAAAAAGAAGGAGATGATAGCAATGCCAAGACATTCATTTATACAGATGACGAAACTCCATAATGTCATGGGGAGAATTGATTATATAACAAGTACAGTTAAACAGGAAAATCTATATGCCATATATGCGACACAGCCACTTCGTTCTTTTTGGAAAGATCTTGCAAAATGCAACAGAGAAGAATTTGCTAAAAGTGGAACGATAGGAAAATATATTGAGGCAAGAGAGCTGATTATAGCATTACCGGAAGGTTTGTATCATTATGAGCATGATTATCTTATCAAACATTTTGCTACGGATTTCAAGAAAAAGTATGGTGTGGACTGCTATGCAGCCCTGCATCATAACAAAAGAAAGACAAACTTTCATATTCATCTGATATTTGCAGAGAGGACGAAACTGGAAAAGCCGGTTGTTAAGGTAGCATCAAGAAACATGTTCTATGATGAAAGAGGGAAACATGTGCGTACTAAGAAAGAGATATTGGATGCAAGTGGTGACATCCGTAATGGCTGTAAGATTATCAGAAAAGGCGAGGTCTATGAGAAAAAAGAGTTTTCTATAAAATCCGATAGATTTAAACAGGATTCATTTCTTGATGAGGCAAAGGTGTTTTTTACAAATGAAATAAATCAGCTTGTGCTGCATGAAGAGGATAAACTTAAAGTCTTTGATAAGAACAGTCCATATCTTGCTACTAAAAAAATAGGCAAAAATAATCCAATGGAAGAACAAATAAAGGCTGACAATGAGGTACGACAGGAATGGAACAGGACTGTTGACAGAGCAATTGTAAGCGGAGTGTCAGAAGAGGACATATCAAGGATAAAGAAGAATGAAATAACAGAAAAGGTAAGGTATTCCATAGATTTATATGGAGACAGACCGGATCTTCTTGCAAGTATTATAAAGCTTGCTATTGCAGTGCTTGAACTTCTTATTAATCGCATTATGCTGGCTGCGGTTGGTGTGGCAGAAAAGATGCTGGATATTGTGCCAGAAGAAAGTAGAAATATTGAGGCTAAGACTTATCCAACAATGCCAACAATGTCACCACTTGCAGAAAAATACCTAAGTCTTCAGAATATCTATGATGAATTACAAAAGCAAAATGAAGCAATATTTGCGCAGGAGCATAAACGCAGCGAGCTGGAGATAGAATTGTCAGAATGTAATGGTGCATTTAAGGCACGAAAGCGTGGAGGGTTGCAGAATCAAATATATGAACTGAACAAACAGATTGATAATATGAAACGCTATTTGTCATCTATTGTGCAACGACATGGTTATGATAATGTAAGGGATTTTTATAGTACTTATTATGTGGCTAAAGGTGAATATGCTGATTATGTGAAAGATGTTGAGGAATGGAATGTTAATCACGTTAAAAAGAATGAGAATATTCCAACTGAAGAGAATAGGACAGATAGATATCAGATTGGCGAGGAAAGGAATTTTATGAGAGATAAAGACAAAGAATATTTAATCAAAAAAAGATGATGTAATAGAGTGCTCTGGAGTGCTTGAGAAATTCAAGTTGAGATTGAAAAAATATCAGTATGCATGATATAATATTATATTATGAGAAGTTAAGTGAATATTGTGGTGGATAGGAGAATATTACATTGACAGTAAATTATGATAAGCTGTGGAAGCTGTTAATAGATAAAAAAATCAGCAAAACGCAATTGGTACATAAGAGCGGTATAAGTACCAATGCTATGGCTAAAATGGGAAAAAATCAATTTGTCAGATTGGAAGTGTTAATTAGGATATGTGATATTCTCCATTGCCGGATAGATGATATTATTGATTATTCTATGGATGTAGAAACAGAACGAGGAGGTAACTCTTATGAAATCTAATTTTGACTTTTTACAAACAGAGTTTCCTGTTTTATCAACGTTTGGTTGTCAGGCTGAAAAGTATTGCTTTTCTGATCCTAATTCATGCCTTATGAAATTGGGAATGATAGGGGAGAGCATTGTTAATTTAATGTTTACTTATGACAGAATCCAATTGCCATATGATAATACGGCAGTTACAAGAATAGATACTCTTCAAAGAGAAGGATTGCTAACAAGAGATTTAACGGATATTTTACATGCTCTTAGAAAAGCCAGAAATAAAGCTGTGCATGAGAATTATGATTCTGAATCAGAATGTAAAATTCTGATTCAAATGGCTTATAGTCTTTGCGAATGGTTTATGCAGACTTATGGAGATTGGAATTATCAGCATCATGATTTTATTATGCCTGAATTAGAAAATAAGAGAGTTTCGGTTACACAGGAAGAGAAAGCAGCAGAAGAGAGACAGGCAGAAGAACTTACAAAACAGGCAGAACAAAAAGCAAGTACAGCAGAAGCTATTTCTAAATCAGAGCGTCAGAAGCAGGCTGGTAAAATGGCAAGTCAGCGCCCTAAATCAGAAGCTGAAACTAGATATATTATCGATGAACAATTGCGTCAAGTAGGTTGGGAGGTAGATACAGAAAATCTCCGTTATTCTAAAGGAACTCGTCCGGCAAAAGGACATAATATGGCTATTGCTGAATGGCCGACAAATTCTTCAGTAGGACAGAGCGGACGTGTAGACTATGCATTATTTGTTGACACTAAGTTGATAGGTGTCATCGAGGCAAAAGCAATACATAAGGATATTCCGTCTGTTATTGATTATCAGGGAAAAGAATATCCGCGTAATATTCGTAAGGAAGATTCAGAGTATCAGATTGGAGAATGGGGTGAATATAAAGTACCATTTACTTTTGCTACCAACGGAAGACCATATCTAAAGCAGCTTGAAACAAAGTCAGGAATATGGTTTTTAGATTTGAGAAGCCCTGCAAATAATCCGACAGCTCTTCATGGGTGGATTAGTCCTATGGGAATGGTAGAATTGCTGGAGAAAAATCCTCAAGAGGGTAATTCAGCATTGAAGGCATTGCCATATGATTTTCTTACAGATCCTAATGGGTTAAATCTGCGTGAATATCAGTTAAATGCGATAAAAGCGGCAGAACAGTCAGTTATTGAAGGAAAAAAGAATATCCTTTTAGCTATGGCAACAGGAACAGGAAAAACACGTACTGTACTAGGTATGATTTATCGCTTTTTAAAGACGAACCGATTCAAACGTATATTGTTTCTTGTTGACCGTACTTCTCTTGGGGAACAGGCATCAGATGTATTCAAAGAAGTAAAGTTGGAAGACTTAATGACACTTGATGAGATATATAATATCAAGGGACTTGAAGATAAAAATATTGATAAAGAAACCAGAATACAGGTGGCAACTGTTCAGAGCATGGTTAAGCGTATTCTATATAATGATGGAGAAACTATGCCGGCGGTTACAGACTATGATCTTATTATCATAGATGAAGCACACCGCGGATATATTCTTGACAAGGAAATGGGCGACACCGAAATTTTGTATCGTGACCAAAGAGATTATCAAAGCAAATATCGAAGTGTGATTGAATATTTCGATGCGGTGAAGATTGCACTTACGGCAACACCTGCACTTCAGACGACAGAAATTTTTGGACAACCAGTGTTTAAATATACATATAGAGAAGCTGTCATAGAAGGATATTTAGTAGATCATGATGCTCCTCATCATTTGGAAACAAAACTCAGTACAGGTGGAATTCACTACAAATCGGGTGATACAGTTATGATTTATGATCCTGTGACAGGTGAAATTACAAATAGTGAGTTGTTGGATGATGAATTAGATTTTGATGTTGAACAATTTAATCGGCAGGTTATTACAGAGAATTTCAATAAGACCGTTTTAGGCGAGATTGCTAGAGATATAGATCCTGAGAATCCAGAAGAACAGGGAAAAACTCTAATATATGCAGTTGATGACCAACATGCAGATATGATTGTATCAATTTTGAGAGATATTTATTCGGAATATGGGGTCTCTAATGAGGCTATTATGAAGATAACAGGTAGCGTTGGAGGCGGCAATCCTAAGAAAGTGCAGGAGGCTATAAAACGTTTCAAGAATGAGAGTTACCCAAGCATTGCAGTAACAGTGGATTTGTTGACTACAGGAATTGATGTGCCGGAAATTACAACATTGGTGTTTATGCGTCGTGTGAAATCACGTATTTTATTTGAGCAGATGTTGGGGCGTGCTACTAGATTATGTCCGAAAATACATAAGACGCATTTTGAAATATACGATCCTGTAGGGGTATATGATTCTTTGAATGATGTGAATACGATGAAACCAGTAGTGGTTAATCCAACAACAAGCTTTACTCAGTTATTAGATGGTCTGTCTGAAATAAATGATGATAAACAGGTAGAGCAGCAGATTAATCAGATAATTGCCAAATTGCAGAGAAAGAAACGAAATATGTCGCCTAAAATGATGGACTATTTCATTAGCATGACTGATGGAAAAGACCCATCACAGCTTATTATGGAAATTGAAAAGTCAGATGTGCAGGAGGCTAAGAATCGTCTGCTTAAATATCGTGATGTATTCAAAATGCTACAAGAAACGAAAGCAAATGGTTCTCGTCCTGTTGTAGTTTCAGATGCAGAGGATGTATTGACAGAACATTCACGTGGATATGGAAATGCAGAAAAACCAGAAGATTACCTGAATGCATTTTCACGATATATTCAGAGCAATCGAAATGAAATTGCAGCATTGAATATTATTTGTACCAGACCTAAGGATTTGACAAGAAAAGATTTGAAGGATTTAAGATTAACACTTGACAGAGAAGGATTTACTACACAGCAGTTGAATACTGCACTTTATGAATTGACTAATGAAGAGATAATGGCAGATATTATAAGCTTGATTCGACGCTATGCAATTGGATCAACGCTTATTAGTCATGAAGCACGTATTCACAGAGCTGTTGAGAAACTTAGAAAAAAACATAATTTCTCAAAGCAGGAACAGAGCTGGATATCCCGCATTGAAAAATATCTGCTGGGGGAATCTGTAATGAATATCAAGATATTTGATGAAGACAGCAGATTCGCAAGCTATGGAGGCTTCAAAAAGATAAATAAAGTATTTCAGAATAACCTTGAAAGCATTGTGCTTGAATTAAATGAATATTTGTATGATGACGGAGGAAATGTTGCATGACAACACAAGAAATTGTATCAAAATTATGGAATTTATGTAATGTATTAAGAGATGATGGCATCACATATCATCAGTATGTTACAGAATTAACATATATTTTGTTTTTGAAAATGGCGAAGGAAACTGGAACAGAAGAACAGATTCCAGAGAAATATCGTTGGGATGAATTGAAGGCTAAAAGCGGAGTAGAATTAAAAAAATTTTACAAAGAACTGTTATCAGAACTAGGGGATAATGGTACAGGCAGAATTCGTGAAATATATCAGGGTGCAGCGACAAATATTGATGAGCCTAAGAATCTTGAGAAAATTATAGCTACGATAGACAGTCTTGATTGGTATTCTGCGAGAGAAGAAGGACTTGGAAATTTATATGAAGGATTACTTGAGAAAAATGCTAATGAAAAGAAATCGGGTGCAGGTCAGTATTTTACTCCACGTGTTTTGATTGATGTTATGACAAAACTTATGAAACCCCAAGTAGGAGAGAGATGTAACGACCCTGCCTGTGGAACATTTGGTTTTATGATTGCTGCTCATCAATATGTTGCAGAGCATACAGATAATTTTTTTGATATTGAAGATGCAGATATGGCGAGATTTGAGAGGGAGGAAGCATTTACAGGCTGTGAGCTTGTACATGATACACACCGGTTGGCATTGATGAATGCTATGCTCCATGATATCGAAGCTCCTATTACATTAGGCGATACGCTTTCAAATATAGGAAAATCAATGCATGATTACGATTTGGTTCTGACAAATCCACCATTTGGAACTAAGAAAGGCGGAGAACGTGCTACACGTGATGATTTTACTTATCCTACAAGTAACAAACAGTTAAACTTTTTACAGCATATTTATCGAAGTCTTAAAAACAACGGAAAAGCAAGAGCTGCTGTTGTATTGCCGGATAATGTGTTATTTGCGGATGGTGATGGCGAGAAAATTAGACGGGATTTATTAGATAAATGTAATCTACATACAATTCTGCGTCTTCCTACCGGAATATTCTATGCACAGGGTGTTAAGACAAATGTACTTTTCTTTACTCGTGGAAAAACAGACAAGGGAAATACAAAAGAAGTCTGGATTTATGATCTTAGAAATGATATGCCATCATTTGGAAAAACTAATCCTTTAAAGCCAAAGCACTTTGATGACTTTATAGCATGCTATGCAGATGGAGACTTAAGCAAACGAAAAGAAACATATAGTGAAGAAAATCCAAATGGAAGATGGCGTAAATTCTCAATTCAGGATATTCTTGCAAGAGATAAAACAAGTCTTGATATTACATGGATGAAGACAGAATCTGATACAGATAATTATACACTTGCGGAATTATTAGATCAGATTAAAGAAAAATCTCAGAATATTGCCAAGGCAGTTTCAGAATTGGAACAACTGATTGGAGAAGTGGAGGAGTAATGGATACAAAAGCATTAAGACAAAAAATACTTGATCTTGCTATCCGTGGCAAACTTGTTCCGCAGGATCCAAATGATGAACCAGCAGAGGTATTGTTGGAACGCATCAGAGAGCAGAAGCAGCAGATGTTCAAGGAAGGTAAGCTCAAGAAAAAGGATATTAAGAATGATACAATTATCTTTAAAGGTGAGGATAATTTGCATTATGAGAAGTTCCAGGATGGAACTGTAAAATGTATTGAGGACGAGATACCATTTGAAGTGCCGGAG
>NZ_JBBMEI010000099.1:0-9854 GCF_040096655.1 Blautia intestinihominis
GTGAAGCCCCCCTCAAGATGAGATATCCCATCCGAAAGGAGTAAACCCCCTTGAAGACGACGAGGTTGATAGGGCAGAGGTGGAAGTGCGGTAACGCATGGAGCTGACTGCTACTAATAGGGTGAGGGCTTGACCAAGAAAAGCATGGTCAATTGATTCAGAAATGTCAACATGTATGTGGTTTTGAAGATACGAAAAGAAGAAGCTAGAGCAAAATTCGCTCTAGCTTCTTTTTTTTAATTCTCTTTTTCCCCTTTTCCTCCAATTTCCCCCAACCCACAGGGCGGCGCAAAGCACGCCCGTCCCCACACTAAAGCCGCGTGGCCAAGAAGGGGGAGTCTGAGGGGGAACTTCGGCCTTCGCAGACTCCGAGATACCTTCCCCCTCAGGATTTCGCCGGATGCGCCAGCATCCATTTAAATAAAATAAAACAAATAATCACCGACAACAACGACCCACAAGCCGTCGCAATCCCCATAGGAAACAACGTATCCGGAAACCACAACGAAGTCAGATACACCCCTGGTATCCTCACCAGGAGAATCGACATGATATTATGCAGGAAAGAAAATCCCGACCTTCCATAAGCACAAAAATACCCACTAAAACAAAAATGAACCCCCGCAAAAATACAATCAAAAATATATCCCCGGATATACTGACTTCCCAGCACAACAACCGTCGCATCCGAAGTAAACAACGACACCACAGGTCCCACAACAAACTGTATCACAACAGCCACGATCACCCCAAATCCAGCCGCGATCAAAATTCCATAACGAAGCGTCCTCGAAGCACGCTCATGCTTCCGCGCCCCAATATTCTGTGCACAAAGAGCAGAAACCGTAGAAAGCATAGAAGAAGGAACCAAAAACAAAAAGCTGATGATCTTCTCCACGATCCCCACAGCCGCCGCCGTATCCAATCCACGTCGATTGGCAATAACCGTGATCACAATAAAAGAAACCTGGATAAATCCATCCTGCAGCGCAACCGGAATGCCAATATTCAGAATTTTCTTCATAAATCTATGATCCGGACGAAAATCCTTCCGCGACAAAGAAATCCCGGTTTCCTTTTTCATGATCACGATCAGTGCAATGACCACACTCACAAGCTGCGACAAAGTAGTACCAAGCGCAGCCCCAACCGGACCAAGGTGTAAATATCCCATAAACAGATAATCCAGCCCGATATTCACCACACACGCAATTGCAATAAAATACATCGGACTTTTGGAATCCCCGATCCCACGAAAAATCGAACTGATAATGTTATACGCCGTAATACATGGAATCCCAATAAAACACACCGTAAGATAAGCCACAGTTCCAGTTACCGCTTCCAAAGGGGTAGACATCACAGATACAATTGGATGAACAAGAAGAAGCAGGATCACCATCAGCCCAACAGCAACAGCCATAAACAAAGCAACCGTGTTTCCAATCGTCCTGGAAGCACTTTTTTTGTCCCTGGCACCGATTGCCTGTGCAATGGTAACCGTAGAACCCATGGCAAGGCCGACGATCATAACAGTGATCATATGCATAACCTGGCTGCCGATCGAGACAGCAGTAGTACTCGCGACCCCCTCAAACTGACCAATGATAAAAAGATCAGCCATGCCATATAAAGTCTGTAGAAAATAAGATAAGAGATATGGCAGTGAAAAATAAATGATATTTTTCAGAACACTGCCGGAAGTAAGATTTTTTTCCATAAAATTATTGACTCCTTTCCATCTGATTTTAAACATTACAATGGTTGTAGAGTCAATAACTTTTTTACATTACCGCTTTAAATTTACGAATACTGATATAATAACTGACGACAAGAAGCACTGTCGCTCCCGTCCATGCGGCAATCTCCGCATAAAAAATCCCATTCTGTCCGACAAGTTTCGGAAGCAGCAGAGCAACACCAACCCGGACAAAAAATTCCACAACACCACTCAGCATAGGAATCATCGTATTTCCAAGCCCCTGCAGCGCAGAACGGTAAACATACAGGAAATACAAAATGCAGAGGCAGGAAGCCATAATGGACAGATAATGCCATGCAATGGCAAGCACCTGTTCCGTCTGTGCCGGGTCACCGGAAATAAACATAGAGAGCAGTGTTTTTCCAAAAAGAAACATCATGATACTGATAAATGCTGAAGTCAGAAATGCAAGAAAAGCACTGGCATGCACACCTTTTTTGATACGCCCGATCTTACCTGCACCAAGATTCTGCCCAACATAGGAAACCACTGCATATCCATAGGAGATCGCAGCCATCTCCAGAACACCATAAAGCTTATTCGTTGCAGTAAATCCGGCAACAAACAGAAATCCATATCCATTGATCACAAACTGTACAGCAAGACCGCCAACAGAAATGATCACATCCTGAAATAGAATCGGAGCGCCGAGTCCAAGAAGTTTCCGGTTCAGTCCCGGCACATGTTCAAAATCACTTCTGGAAGTATGTACAATATCGATTTTTTTCACCACAACGAAACAGTACAGAGCAGAAAAAGCCTGAGCAGTAACCGTAGCAAGAGCAGCACCGGCTACACCCCAGTGAAGCCCGGCAACAAAAACAAGATCCAGGACCACATTGATAACAGAAGCAATGAGCATAGCGATCAGAGGCGTTCGGCTGTTGCCAAGAGCACGCAGCACGGAGGCAAAAATATTATAGGCGGCAACGATCGGAATTCCGCAGAAAACGATCCTGAGATAGATCAACGACATCCCAATAATATTATCCGGTGTATTCAAAAGCACCAGGATCCATCTGGCAGCAAGCTGACTGACGATCAGAAGCGAAACAGCAGTGACCGCTGTAAGCAGATAACTGTGTGCAACTGCTTTCTTAAGGTCACTCCATTTCCGGGCACCATAATGCTGCGAGATCAGAATAGAAAACCCCTGCGTAACTCCGGTAGAAACGCCGAGTACCATCCACATGATCCATTCCACCGCACCAAGGGCAGCCAGAGCCTGAACCCCGGCAACCTGTCCGACAACGATCGTATCCACCATCGTATATAACTGCTGAAAAATATTCCCCAGCATCAGCGGCACTGCAAAAAGCAGGATCAGCTTCGCCGGGGAACCCTTCGTCATATCACGAACCTGATCTGACATAAAAAATCCTCCAATACATAAAAATAAAATCCACTTGCATCTGTCCTATTTTCACACGAACAGGCAACACTGTCAACTATAAGAACAGATGATTTTTCAGAACGGCAAATAAGGTATGATCGCTCTGAAATCCTCCGGCAGTGTTCCGGTCAACCTGATCTCATTTCCTTCAAATGGCTGCCAGAAGTATACCTTCCAGGCATGGAGAGCAGTGCGGGCAAAAGATGGCTGTACAGAAAAATTGTCCAGCTTTTGCTCATAGTACAAAGTATCGCCCAGAAGCGGATGCCCAAGTGCTTTCATATGGACACGGATCTGATGCGTGCGGCCCGTATTCAGGCGGAGAGATACCAGTGACCAGTTTGCTGTACTGTAAAGCGTACAGTAATGCGTAACTGCGGGCAGCAGAGAAGCATCAGTACTGCAATTATCGTCAGGAGCAGGAACAGCCTGCATCCGCAGTGGGTGGTCAGATACTTTTTTTACAGGAAAAGAAATGGTATGCCAGAGATCAGCAGGATCTTCTGGGAGATATCCAGCTACAACGGCAAGATATTCCTTACGAAAAACATGCTCTTCACGCTGTGCCTGAAGCCGCTGCGCCGCAACCTGATTCTTGGCAAACAGAATAATACCAGAGGTCTCTTTGTCGAGCCGTCCGATCGGGCGGACACGGACGGAGGCCTTTTTGTTTTGAAAATAAGCAGCTATCAGATTGGAAAGTGTGTCCGCATAATGTGCTCCGGACGGATGTGTGAGCATGCCAGCCGGTTTATTTACCGCAAGAATATCCTGATCCTCATACAGAATCTCAAGGGAAGAAAAATCGCCCGAAACAAGCTGTTCAGAAGCAGTTTCCGCAGTTTCCAGACAGACCTGGATTTCGTCACCGGGAAGGACAAATTCTGTGATCCGGCAGCGGATGCCATTTTTCTGAATGCCATCCGGAAGAAATTTGGCGCGGCTGATCTGCTTTTTTGTCAGGTGTCCCTGAGCACGAAGAACCTGACCGACGGTAGAAATGGCTGAATCAGACGGGACTGTAAAGCTGATATATTTTTCCATAAGAAGCGTTCCTTTATTATAAGTGAGATTGGGATTTTTATTCCAATATTCCCATATTGGTCGGGAGTTTGATATTTTTGTACGTGTGGAGCAGTTTTTCCAGTTCATAGATCGCAGGGGTCAGAAACTTGTTTTTGTGATAGACAAGCTTGAATTTGCGGTTCCATTCGCCATTCTGGTTATAAAAAACCCGGATCGTATTGTGCTGGATCTCATGTTTCATAAGCCGGAGAGACATGACAGAAAGCACCCGGTCATAAAGCACCGCATTCAGGAGTGTACGGGGACTGTTTGCCTCCCAGACTGTCTGAACAGAAATCTGATGCCTCGCTGCATAGTCTTCAAAAAGTTGCCGGGTTCCGCTTCCCTGCTCGCGCATGGCAAAAGATTCTCCGGCGAGATCCTGTACCTGGATACAGCTTTTCTGATAAAAAGGATGATCTTTACCTGCGGCAAGCACCAGGCAGTCATCTATGATCGGGAGAACGGTAAGGTCAGGAGAAAGAATCTCGCCTTCAACGATTCCGGCATCCAGTTCAGAACGAAGGAGCTTCTGTTCAATGTCCTTGGTATTACTCACATAAGAATGGACCCTGACATCCGGGCAGATTTTCTGTAGTTTCGGGATCAGAAAAGGAGTCAGGCACGTTCCGATCGTGATCGTGGAACCGAGTTTCAATGTGGAGGACTGTCCCTGGTTGAGCATCAGTTCTTCAAGCTGCTGGAACTGGCGGATCAGACTGCGCGCCTGCGGCAGAAGCAGATTTCCGCGTTCTGTGAGGTAAAGCTTTTTGCCGAGGCGTTCAAAAAGAAGCCCGTTGTAATGCTTTTCCAGCTCGCGGATCGCCTGGCTTACGGTAGGCTGCGATAAATACAGATGAGCGGCAGCTGCACTCATAGAGCCCTGGTCAGCTACTGCAACAAAAATGGTCAGATGTCGTATCGTCATTTTACATTCTCCTAATATAGAAAATACCTATCATTTCTATAAAATAATATCATTTTTCAAATACATACTCAAGTGGTATATTATGAATTATAAATGAAAAAAACATGGAATGAGGTATAGCGATGTCAGCATTAACAGTCAGCAAAGAAGATGAAAAAAGAGTCAAAGGAATGGGATTTCTGAACAACAGAGGAACCGATCTGTTTTCGGCACGGGTCCTTACGATAAATGGAAAAGTAACCGCAGCACAGCACCGCTGTATGGCAGAAGCAGCCGAAAAATTTGGCAATGGAAATCTACTGTATACAACGAGACTTTCCGTAGAGATCCAGGGAATCCCTTATGATAAGATTGAAGAATTCCAGCAGTTCATCGCAAAAGAAGGACTGGTGACAGGAGGAACGGGAGCAAAAGTCCGTCCGGTGGTATCCTGCAAGGGAACAACCTGCCAGTATGGACTTCTGGATTCCTATGCGATCTCCGAGGAAATCTACAAACGTTTTTATGAAGGATACAGTGATGTCGCACTGCCGCATAAATTCAAGATCGCAGTAGGCGGCTGTCCGAACAACTGTGTCAAACCGAATTTGAATGATGTCGGGATTATCGGACAGAGGATCCCGGAAGTCAACACAGATGTCTGCAAAGGCTGCAAAAAATGTGCGATCGAAGCCGCGTGTCCAAACAAAGTTGCAAAGGTCATTGATGGAAAGATCCAGATCGACAAAGAAGCGTGCAGACACTGTGGACGCTGCGTAGGAAAATGCCCGTTCCACACGATCGAGGACGGCACTTATGGATACAAGATCTACATCGGCGGACGCTGGGGTAAAAAGGTATCAAAGGGAAGAGCACTTGGCAGGATTTTTACGTCCAAAGAAGAGGCACTTGACGTTATCGAGAAAGCAATCCTTTTCTTCAGAGATAACGGAATCAAAGGAGAACGTTTTGCAGAAACAATTGAGCGGATTGGTTTCGAAAATGTGGAGAAAGAGTTGCTTGCCTGACCAATATCTGTTAGGATAGGGGAAGAGGAAATTTCAGCGAAAGCTAATACAAACTGGAGGCAATGATTATGGAAATAAAAGAACAGATTCATGGATTAACAGACGAAATGCTGACAAATCTCGGAAGACTGGTTGCGATCGATTCACAGCTTGGGACTCCGGCAGAGGGAATGCCTTTTGGCGAAGGCCCTGCAAAGGTACTTGAGGAAGCACTCAAGATTGCCGATGAACTCGGATTCAAGACCGTAAACCTGGACAATTACTGCGGCTATGCTGAGATGGGCGAAGGCGAAGAAATCGTCGGTATTGCAGGACATCTTGATATCGTTCCGGTCGGCGGTGACTGGACTTATGATCCGTTCAAACTTACCAGAGAAGGTGACCATGTTTACGGACGTGGAACCACAGATGACAAGGGACCGGTTCTGGAAGCTCTTTACGCAATGAAGCTTCTCCGTGATTCCGGAGTGAAACTCAACAAGAGAGTTCGTCTGATCATGGGCTGCAATGAGGAGACAGGTTCCAAATGCATGGAGCATTACAATGAAGTTGCAGAAGAAGTATCCTGCGGATTCACACCAGACGCAAACTTCCCGTGCATCCACGGTGAGAAGGGCATGGTAATGATGACAGCACATTCTAAGAATACCAGGATCATTTCCATGAACGGAGGTTTTGTTTCCAATGCTGTGTGTGATACCTGCAATACAGTCGTTCCGGCAGAAACCGGACTGAAGGACAAACTGGAAGCAGCTTTTGCAGAAACCAAACTTCAGGAATACAAAGTGACAGAAGAGAACGGCGAGATCAGCATTTATGCAAAGGGAGTTCCTGCGCATGCTAGCACACCGACTCTTGGTGTCAATGCGGCAGGTGTGACATTTGAATGCCTTGCCAAAGCAGGATTCGAAGATGACTTTGTGAAATTCTACAATGAACATATCGGTACAGCCTGTGATGGCTCCGGTCTTGGACTTAAGTTTGCAGATGAATTTGGTGAGCTGACTCTGTGCAATGGAATCGTCAAGACAGAAGATGGAGTGATCTCCAGTACGATTGATATTCGTGTACCGGTTACTCTCAAAGCAGACGAAGTCCGCAAGATGTGTGCTGACAGACTGGAAGATGAGAACGGACGCATCGAGGTTCATATGATCGGTGATGCACTGTTTTTCCCGAGAGAATCCCCTCTTGTAAATGCTCTGTACAAGGCATACGTAGATGTTACAGGCGATACAGAGAACAAACCGATGGTGATCGGCGGTGGAACTTACGCGAAATCACTCAAAAACATCATCGCATTCGGACCGGAAATGCCGGGGATCGACTACCGTATCCACGGCGCAGATGAGTTTATTCTTGTATCTGGAATGGAAGAAGCTGTGCTTATCTATATGGAAGCGATCAAGAATCTTCTTGCAATCTAACCAGATCAACTGCTATTTGGTTATAAGCAAGTAGCAAAGCGGAGTGCGAATATCCGCTTGACTCAAATGAGGACATGGTGAAGTTTGCCATGTCCTTTTTATTGTACAGACCTAGACATAAAGTTTCCGGGAGTGAGAAAAGTGACAAAAGACGAATGGTACAAACAGCTTTTTGAAAATCTGGGGAAGTCGACATTCCGAAGCAGATTTCATCTGAAGCAGGTGGACATTGATTATATCAACAGCAAAGGGCTGGACAAAATAGAAGAACATGCGCGCGATTTTATTGTAAAGCGCGAAGCACCGGCAGTGATCCCAAACGATGGAAAACAGACCCCAATGCGCGGTCATCCTGTATTCATCGCACAGCACGCAACAGCGACATGCTGCCGTGGCTGCATTAAGAAATGGCACAAGATCCTGCCAGGGAAACAATTGAGCCAGGTGCAGCAGGACTACCTCGTGGACGTGATCATGACCTGGATTCGGCAGGAGATGGAACTGTTTCAGGACAGACTGATAAGGTAAGGAGTGCAGACATGCGATCAATGAAACCCGACAGGGATATTTGCGTAAGAAAAATCAAGATACCTTCTGAGGGCAGAAATATTCCGGCACTTGTCCTTTCGCCGAAGAAAAAGACGGATAAAACGCCGGGGATTTTGTGGATTCATGGTGGCGGATATATCGCCGGAATGAAAGAAATGGTTCATATGTCAAGAGCGGTGGATCTTGTCAAAAAATACGGAGCAGTGGTCTTTTCCCCTGGCTACAGAATGGCTTTCGAGACTCCGTATCCGGCGGCACTGGATGACTGCTATGATGCACTTTTGTATTTGAAAAATCATGCAGATGAGCTGGGAATCAGAACGGATCAGATCATGGTCGGTGGAGAAAGTGCCGGCGGCGGGTTGTGTGTCGCTGTATGCATGAAAGCGAGAGATACAGGGGATGTGAAGATTGCTTTTCAGATGCCATTGTATCCAATGCTGGATGACCGGGATACGGAAACATCCCGGGACAATCACGGCAAAGTCTGGAATACACGGAAAAATCATTTCGCCTGGAAAATGTATCTGCGAAATACTGACAAAACCAAGGTACCGATCTATGCTGCTCCGGCAAGGTGCACAGACTTTTCCGGTCTGCCGCCGGCCTACACGTTTGTAGGAGATGGAGAGCCGTTTTTTGCAGAAGCCGTGCGATACATACATAAACTGAAGAAAAACAACATCCACGCAGAACTGGACATTTACCACAGCAACATCCACGCCTTCGACATGATGTACCCGGAACTGGAAATCAGCCACCAGGCAGCAGAAAAGTTCAACCGACAGTTTACATATGCGAAGGAGCATTTTTTCGCAGAGCAATAGAAAATGAAGAGAGGTAGCTTTGAGGTGTATTAAAAGGAATAAGAAAGGTGCTGGAAGAGTGAAACCATGACTGAGACCATGTTCATGTAATGTTCCGGGCACAACCCAGGTCAGAACTAAGTAAGTTTATTAATGCGTATAAAAGTGCCAGTAGCAGACTGTTGAAAAAAGAATATCCACAGATAAAAGAGAAACTGTGGAAAGAAGCATTCTGGAGCCAGAGTTTTTGCCTGCTGACTGCAGGTGAGGCACCAATAGAAGCAATCCGTCAGTATATAGAAAGTCAGGGTGAGAAAGATAAACCGGGCAGTAAAAATAAGGATCTATCCAAATAATGAGCAGATAATTCAGATAGAGAAAACAATCGGCTGCTGCCGTTTTCTTTATAACCAGATGCTTGCAGATAAGATCAGTTATTACCAGAAAGAAAAAAAGATGCTGAAAAATACACCGGCCGGATATAAAAAAGAACATCCATGGCTGAAAGAAGCAGATTCTCTTGCACTGGCAAATGTGCAGAGGAACCTGGAAGGAGCCTTCCGGAAATTTTTTCGGGAACCGGAAGTGGGATTTCCAAATTATAAATCAAAAAAACATTCCCAGAAATCTTATACAACGAATATAGTAAATGGAAATATCTGCCTGCAGGAAAAGTCTCTGAAACTGCCAAAGATGACACCCATAAAAATAAAACTTCATCGTTCGATACCGGAGTGCTGAGAAAAAGCTTGCCCGGGAACAGAGAAAACTTTCCAGATGCGAAAAGGGCAGCAGGAACTACCAGAAACAGAAGAAGAGGGTTGCATTATGCCATGAAAAGATAAAGAACCAGAGGAAAGATTTCCATCATAAGCTCAGTCATGACCTTGCGGAGAAGTATGATGCGGTATGTGTGG
>NZ_JBBMEI010000100.1:0-9592 GCF_040096655.1 Blautia intestinihominis
AAAGCTGAGAAAATGGCTAAGAAGTATGATTGTGCCTTTGTGGATAATGAAATGCCTTATGGCAGAGTCCCGCAGGGACATCCGGTGATCGTAGATTATTTCTATCATGAGGAAATCCGTGGGACAGAGAATACCGGAAAAAGAAATCGCTAAATTCAAATTTGAAAAATTGAGAAAACGTAATATTGAACAAAAAAGAAATGCACAGTTCTTAGCTTATCGTGAACTGTGCATTTTTGTAAATAAATACTTTTAATTAGCCGATTACGGCATCCTCTGCTGTAAAATGTTCCAGAGAATTTTCTTTTACCTGAATGCAGATATAAGTAATTCCAGAAATATCGGATGCAAAAAACTGACGCTTTGCAGCAGGTGCGATTTTTAGCCAGTCTCCAGTTGAAAGGCTAATTTCTTCTCCATCAATTATGGCTTTGCCGTTACCTGAAAGAATTCCATAGATTTCTTCATTTTCATTATGAGAATGAACAAATGGGACATTTGCTCCTGCAGGTAGTTCGTTTAAACTGATTTCTGCACCTGTTAAAGACAACTTTTCATGTAGCTCAATTCGGTTTTCCTTTCCAATAGTTGTTTTTGTGTAATTTGCCATAATAATACCTCCATAGTTAATTTGTAGTTTCTGGTTGCTTGGTATTAGTATAGTGTGAGACACATACAAAAACAAGTACGCACCTTTTTGTAACTGTACACTTAAAAATGAATGTGTTACAATAGACTCGGAGGTGAGAATTATGCGAGCAAAAGAAGAATTACCGGAATGCCCAGTTGCAACAGCAGTATCTCTTATCGGAGGAAAATGGAAACTGCTGATTTTGCGTAACTTGAAAGAGCGTCCATGGAGATTCAATGAGCTACAACGAAGTATAGATGGTATTTCACAAAAGGTTTTGACAGATAGTTTAAGACAAATGATGAGTGATGGGCTGGCATATCGCCACGATTACCATGAGCAGCCACCGAGAGTTGAATACGGCTTAACGGAACTCGGAACAAAAATGCTTCCAATTGTTAATTCACTTGCTGACTTTGGTAACTACTATAAATCAATTATTGAACAGAATTAAGGACGTTAGTATTTGAAAAGCTCGAACAATTCCAGTTTGTAGAGGAGAAGAGGGATAATGAAAGATAAAAGTATTTTAATTAGTGAGAGGATTTATTGTTGATTTTCTAAGCAAAACCGCTTATAATTTGAGACGGAATATATTGCTATTATCCACAGTTACAGAGCAAGTGTTATCAATGCCGATAACAAAATGATAACATTAGTCCGTATAGGCAGGATAATATGGATAAATCAAATAATCAAAAGAACTGCAAACACGACAACAAATAATCTCTAAACAAAATTGATTAGTAATTGTCGAGTATGAATAATATTGCGAGAAAAAAAGAGGAAGATGCACATTTGTTATTTTGAGTCATCTCCCTCTTTGATAGTTTAGAGGTGTGGTGAGGCGTAATGAGAAGCCCTGTGTTTGTAACGTGTTTGCAACACCACATTCCAAGAATCCAGTAAAATCAAGCGTTCTCAGTTACCTAAACGATAATCTGGAGCGAAACTTTTTCGAATACAGATGCATATCCAACCCCGGAATCTTTGGTTCCGGGGTTTTTCTAAAAGACATATCTATTATTTCTAATTTCAGAAGAATCTAACAGTTGATCATCAGAGAAATATTACCGCTGATGATTGAAAGAATCCTATTATTAACCAGTGAATTTAAGACAACCGAGACCTGATTTATAAGCCTATGGAATTTGAATGACCCAGACAGGGAAAAGGGAAGAGCAGGTCTACGAATCAACATATGTGCAATGACCTGAACCGGGTAGAATATAGGGCGGGTCTACGAATCAAAGGAGATACAATGGCTCGGATAAGAGTAAATACAGAACAGACCAACGGAAATTGAGTCGAGAAATGACTAACAGGTAAGAAAGTACAGTGAAAGTCCACAAAAATTGTGATTGAGAATGACTATAGCAATAGCAAGTCCATACAAAGTCAACAAAATTCTGGCAAGTTGTATGGCCCGAGGGAGGGCAAGTACTAGACAAGTCAAAGCCTGCTCTGAAATCAGATGATCTGAGGGAGAGCAAGTATCAGACAGGTCAAAGCCGGCGCTGAAATTAGGTGGCCTGAGGGAGAGCAAGTATCAGACAGGTCAAAGCCGGCACTGAAATTAGGTGGCCTGAGGGAGAGCAAGTATCAGACAAGTCAAAGCCGGCTCTGAAATTGAATGACCTAAGGGGAGCAAGTTAACACATACACACAAATTAGATGGTATAAAGATTTACAAGTGTTGAGCCAGTTAAGGTATTTCCTGAAAACATGTGGTTGGAATATCAGCAAGTATTTAGCAAACGGAACAGATGTCAACAAAGAATTTTGATTATAGCACTCCAAAAAAATACTGCACACTCTTGACAACAGGTCTGTGATAGAGTCAAGAGGTGATTATTATGTTACATGATGAAACACGCAAACTACTTATTGAAGCTTGGAATAAAACGCACAATGCAAAAGAAATCGCAGGGTGTTTTTCTGTGAATACCAGTACTGTTTACCGCCTGGAAAAACAAATGTGTGAAACAGGTTCTGTAAAAACAAGGACATCACAGAGAGGGCGTAAACATGCCCTGACACCGGAAGATATCCAAAACATTGACCGGGTGGTTCGGCAGGAACCAGATATCACAATTGATGAAATCATTGATACACTTGGTCTGCATGTTTGTAATGAAACAGTCCGCAAGGCAGTTATTAAACTCGGGTATTCTTACAAGAAAAAATCTCTTCATGCCTCAGAGCAGGAGCGTCCCCGATGTCAGGGAAAAACGCAGAAACTGGAAAAAACATATGTCGGAGAGAGACATAAATCATCTGGTCTTTCTGGACGAAAGCGGAGTAAACATCAATATGACGCGACATTATGCCAGAGCATGGAAAAACCGGAGAGCAGTAGATAAAACTCCACTCAACACGCCCTGCAATACAACCGTTCTTTCTTCCATACGTCTGAATGGAGACTGTGCCTATACAGTCTATCAGGGAGGAACTACTGCAGAGCGGTTTGCAGAATACCTGAAAACAAAGTTGCTGCCGACGCTTTCAGAAGCAGACATTATCGTTATGGATAATATGCGTTCCCATCATGCAAAAGCGGTGAAACAGCTACTGGACAGCTCAAAAGTAACCTATCTGTATTTGCCCCCGTATAGTCCGGATCTGAATCCGATTGAAAAGATGTGGTCAAAACTCAAAGCATTTTTAAGGAAAGAAAAGATACGGATTGCATCGGAATTACCCTCAGCTATTTCAAAAGGATTTTTAACAATTCGTCCAAAGGACTGCATAGGGTGGTTTCATTCGTGTGATTATGTGCAATAATTTAGTGGATTGCTATAGTTGATTTAAATTCTAAGAGTAAATAAATGAGTCATACTGCGAAGAATATTTCTATTAAATGATTCCCAATACCATTCTCTAATGTTCCTAAATCACAAATAAAAGAAAAGGAGATGTAATATATGAATGGTTTAAGACAAAAATTATTAGAGGAAGAAAGGTTTTTAAAAGACATTCTGAACGGGATAGGTGATTCAGAGGAAGAAGTGTTGGAAGGTACTTTACGAATCTCGATGGACAAAAATAAAGTCCGTTACTTTCATCATATTCCAAGTGGAAATGGTAAGAAATATGACACCTATATTCCAAAGACTAACAAAGAACTTCCTGTTCAACTGGCGCAAAATACATATAACAACAAATTGCGCAGCCTGGTAAAGAAACGTCTGGAACAGCTTCGAAGAATATTGAAAGATTATGATGACAATGAAATTGACGTATTATACACGAAAGAACATCCCGAGAGACAGAAGTTGATCAAACCGATACAACCAACATGGGAACAACGTTTAAGCGAGTGGGAAAAGGAAGAATATAAAGGCAAGACATTTGCTGAAAATATTCCAGTCATAACAACAGCAAAGGGAGAACGTGTGCGTTCGAAGTCAGAAAAAATCCTGGCAGATTATTTTTATCATACAGGAATTCCGTATAAATATGAGCATCCAGTAATATTGAAAAGATTTGGAATAGTCTATCCCGACTTTACATTTTTATCTCCAAAGACAGGAGAAGAGATATACTGGGAGCATGATGGAAGAATGGATGATCCTGAGTATGCAAGAAAAGCGATCAAGAAGATTGAAACATACGAAAAAAATGGAATCTTTCCAGGGCAAAGGTTAGTCCTGACATTTGAAACGCTACAGGATGGATTGGACATGAAAATTGTAGAGAAGCTTGCAAGAGAGTATCTACTATAGTATGAAAGATAGAAAGGTATGCCTTTAGTGTTGGCTTATATTACCTTGTAAACAGTTTGGAAAAAATTGATGGCTTAGGTTAATTGAAATTCAGGATAAAGATTACCAGTAGAAAAGTAATGGTAGGATCTACGAATCAATATAGCTGTAATGACTTGCATAAGAGTAAATACAGGGCAGACCAACAGAAACTGAGGCGAGAAATGACCAGCAGATAAGTAAGTACAGTGGAAGTCCACAAAAATTGTGATTGAGGATGACTATAGCAATAGCAAGTCCATACAAAGTCAACAAAATCCCGGTAAGTTATATGGTCTGGTAGAGAGTAAGTAGTAGGTAAGTCAAAACCAGCTCCGAAATCAGATGGTCAGATGGGGAGCAAGTAGTAGACAAGTCAAAACCAGCTCCGAAATCAGATGGTCTGATGGCGAGCAAGTATCAGGCAAGTCAAAGGAGGCTCCGAAAGTAGATAGTCTGATAGGAAGCAGGTACTGTACAAGTCTAAAATGCCCGTAGCTTAGATGGTCTAAAGCTGAGTAAGTCAGTGTCGGGCTTACAGATCCAGACAGGTCTGCATGTGGCTCGATAAAGTGAAAAATATGCCATAGGAAAACGTCAAATTCCCAAAAATACCACTTGACCTCCAGCCAGATTTGCGGTATAGTTCTCTACACTTTGTAAAAAAGGAGCGAGAACTTATGACTTTTTATCAGGAACTGCAGCTGAGTTCTGTGGGCTCGAAGCAGTTGATCAAAAACACCACAGATCCAAAGGAAAAAAGACGACACATTCTGATCTACAATTTCAAGGTATACCTCGTGATGGCATTCTGTGTGGCGGTTGTGTCTTTGTACAGTAAGCTTACCGGCAGTAACAACAGCGTGGTTGGCGTGACCGTTCTTCTGGCGGTGCTGGTGCTCAGACAGGCAGATTTCGGGATACGGACGACACATGGGCTGTTTTGCATTGCAGGGATTTACGGGATTTTGATGGCCGGACCAAGGATCGCGAATTCAGTCTCCGCAGTACCGGCATTTGCCGTGAATATCATTTGTATCATGCTTCTGATGATCCTGGGATGCCACAACGTGATCATGTATAATCATTCTACATTTGTCCTGGGATACCTTCTCCTGCTGGGGTACGATGTGACCGGAGCAGAATACATAAAGAGAGTAGAAGGACTCGCCGTTGGAATGCTGCTCTGCATGTTTATCTTCTATAAGAATCAAAAGAACCGTCCATATAGAAGAACATTCCTGGATCTTTTCCGTGAATTCGACCTGAATTCTGCGCGCGGAAGATGGTATCTCAAACTGACACTTATCGTTTCCAGCGCAATGCTTTTCATGAACCTTCTGGGACTTCCGAGAGCAATGTGGGCAGGAATTGCCTGCATGTCTGTATGTCTTCCATTTACCGAAGACTGCATGGGACGCGCAGGAAAACGAGGAATGTTCAACATTGTAGGATGTGCTTTATTCATCGTATTATACCTGATCCTTCCGAAATCCATGTATCCGTATATCGGCATGATCGGTGGAATTGGCGTAGGCTATTCAGCAGGATATGCCTGGCAGACTGCATTCAATACTTTTGGAGCATTATCCATCGCAGCAGGACTGTTCGGCATGCCGGCAGCAGTAGCACTTCGTATCGGTGCCAACGTATTCGGAGCAGCATATACGATCCTATGTAACAAAGTAATCGACAGACTGTTTGAACGCAAACATATGGAAAAGAGTATCGCATAATTAAATATAGATTGCATCTGCTTTCTGTTCGGAATATAATATTTAATGAAACGAACAGAAAGCAGTTTTTTTATGGAGGGAGGAAAGATTTGAAAAAAGTAAAAAAAACTATAAGTATATTGCTGTGCCTGCTTTTGCTTGGTGGGATTTTGAGCGAAACAGGGATGCAGGGTGGTATCTTGCCTCAGACTGTACAGGCTGCCGGCAGGTATACCGGATGGAAAACTGTTTCCGGGAAGAGATACTATTACCAGAATGGCAGAATGCTGAAAGGCATGTCAAAAATCGGAAATGACTATTATTGTTTTAATTACCAGGGGGTTCAGCTGAAAGGATGGGTGTACACAAAAAATCATTATCGCTATTTCGATAAAAGAAGCGGAAAAATGAGAAGAAACACCACAATTCAGGGAAGAAAGATCAATAGCAATGGAGTATGGGTACCTGTAGTTGTTCTTGATCCGGGACATTCCGGAGTCCAGATGAGTGGATATGAACCATTGGGACCGGGCTCAAGCGAAAGAAAAGCGAAATGCAGTTCCGGCACAGAAGGAGTTGCTACAGGAATTGGAGAATATCAGCTTACATTAAATATAGCCAAAAAACTTCGTACAGCACTGATAGCACAGGGATGTCGTGTGATTATGACCCGAAATGACAACAAAACCAGAATAAGCTGTGCACAGAGAGCAGGAGTTGCAAACAGAGCAAAAGCAGATGCATATTTGAGAATTCATGCAAATGGAGTGGATTATTCATCGGTAAATGGCGCGATGACAATTTGCGTAACCTCCAGGAACCGTTACGTTTCCAGAAGCATGTACAGGAAAAGCTATGCACTTTCAAAAGCAGTGCTGAATTCTTATGTGAAGGCAACCGGATGCAGGAAAGAATATATATGGGAAACAGACAGCATGAGTGGAAATAACTGGAGCAAAGTCCCGACAACACTGATTGAACTTGGATATATGTCGAATCCGTCAGAAGACAGAATGATGCAGCGACCATCCTACCAGCAAAAAATGGTCAAAGGAATGGCTGATGGCATAAAAAAATTTTTTATAAGTTGAGAGGAGAAAATACACGGCATATTTAGGCGAAGAAATCAAGAAACTTGGATTCGGTCTGATGCGTCTTCCGAAGCTGGATGACGACACCATCGATGTAGAACAGACCAAGAACACAGCATGGATCAACTGCAAGACAAGAGAAGATGCGACAGCACAGTTTGAAACATCCCTGAAACAGACAGGAGCAGGATATTTTGACTTTTATCTGCTGCACAATCTCGGCGAGATGAGAACACAGTATTTTGATAACTTTGATCTCTGGAGCTGGGTCCAGGGGAAAAAGGTCCAGGGTCTGATCAAACATGTAGGCTTCTCCTTCCACTCCACACCGGAAGAACTGGAAGCGATCCTGACTGCACACCCTGAGATGGAATTCGTCCAGCTCCAGATCAACTACGCAGACTGGGAAAACCCGGCAGTCCAGTCAAGAGCATGCTATGAGGTTGCACGTAAGCACGGCAAACCGGTCATCATCATGGAACCAGTCAAGGGCGGTATGCTTGCAACCCCGCCGGAAAGCGTAGAAAAGATCCTCAAAGACACAGAACCAGACGCCTCCCCGGCATCCTGGGCAGTTCGTTTTGCGGCAAACCTGGAAGGTGTGATCACAGTACTTTCCGGAATGAGCAACGTAGAACAGATGCAGGACAACCTTTCCTACATGAAGACATTTGACGGACTTTCCGAGAAAGAAAAAGAAACCCTCGACAAAGCGCAGGAAGAATTAAAGAAGATCCCGCTGATCCCATGTACAACCTGCAACTACTGTGCAAAAGTCTGTCCGAAGGAGATCGGAATTTCCGGTTCTTTCACGGCAATGAACTATCTGACTCTGTACGGAAGCAAACCGCAGGCACTCCACCAGGAAAACTGGCTCGTAGGCGGCCACGGCAGAAAATCCGCAACAGAATGTGTCAAATGCGAAGAAGTCTGTCCACAGCACATCAAGATCCGTGATGAACTGGAAAAAGTTGTCGAAGGTCTGCTGAAATAATATCAGTCGTTCACTTTCCAGTTTTCCAGAAGTTTCAGTTCGATCTTCGTTCCATCAGGAAGAGAGAACCAGTGATCGTTGATCGGAGTCACAGGATAAGCTTTGATCTTTTCCATTGTTTCTTCTACAGAATCAACGGCGATAGAAATATGATCATAGCCGTTTTCGGCAGTGATATTGATATTTTCCATCTCGCAGAGCTGGATACCCTCGCGGAACCAGCATTTGCGAGATGGCTTTTCTCCGATTTCTCTCCATATATGCATATCAAATACATCTTCAAAAAATTTCTGGGCGTCTTCGTAGGAACTTGTACGAATCGCGGCATGGTCGATCTTTGCCATAAAAAATCCTCCTTGATTAAGTTAGAGCCCCGACGGGGCTGTTTCTTTTAGGATAATAAGCGGGAATCCTCGGCAATTCAATTACCGAGATGAAAGCGCAGGATTGTGCATATCTGCACATTGAAAAAATATAATGATTCCTCTCCCACCCTGATATTAGTGCCGTAACCGGCATACAAACAATCGAAAATATGTTTGGGGTTTTGCTGCACATTTCCACTCATCATGTTATACTATATGTATGAAAGAAAATCTAATACATTATAGAACTTGTGTGTGTAATATCAACTACCATATGGTATGGTCGGTGAAATACCGGCGGAAAATATTAAACCAAGAAATTGAGGAATATCTTCAGAAACTGGTGCAGCAGATTGCTGAGGATAAGGGTTTTACTGTTCACTTATTTGAATGTGGTGAAGGTGATCATGTCCACTGTTTTGTATCAGCTCCACCAAAGCTGTCCATAACAGCAATTGTCAAGTATCTGAAGGGGATCACCGGCAGAAAACTGTTTGAACGTTTTCCAGAAATAAGAAACCAGCTGTGGAAAGGAGAGCTGTGGAACCATTCCTATTATGTGGAAACAGTCGGATCTGTATCTGAGAAGAATATTCGACGTTATATTGAGCATCAGAGCAAGTCGTATTAATTCAAGGTGGATTATAAATTTCCATCCGTAAGAGTGTATGAAGGAGGAAGAGGAATGCTGCTGTCACATAAAGCATCCATAAAGATCAGTCAGGAATATTCCAATATCATAGGGCATATGTGTTATGCAGCATCCAAACTCTGGAATATCTGCAACTACGAACGGCGTCATTATAAAGAACTGGGACTGGAAAAGTATCCTGACTGGTATTATCAGAAAAAAGCACATAAAGGAAATCTGTGGTATAAACAGCTTCCGTCACAGACAGCACAGGAGACCTGTAAGCAGCTGGATAAGGCGTGGAGATCTTTTTATGTCCTGAAAAAGACTGGAGGGATCAAAGATCCAAATCCGCCCCGTTTTAAACAGGATAATATACCGGTCACATACATGCAGATGGGGATCCGGCATGAGAAAGGTTC
>NZ_JBBMEI010000101.1:0-9306 GCF_040096655.1 Blautia intestinihominis
GCTTGGATATAAGCTGGAAGAACGTGGGAAATATCTTATAAAAGTAGACCGTTATTTTGCATCCAGTAAGATATGCAACGTATGTGGGAACAGGAAGAAAGAACTGGCTTTGTCAGAACGGACATACATATGTGAATGTGGAAACCGGATGGATCGGGATGTGAATGCAGCTGTCAATATCCTGAAAGAAGGAAAAAAGATATATAAAAAGTGTGCGTAGCGGCACATAGAAAAATCTGTAACTAGATAAAAAAGAACCGCGGGACACGCGGGGATAGCCTGTTTTAGCTTTGCCCTGAAGGGCAATCGAGCAGGAAACCCCCACTTCAAAATCTGTAAGATTTAAGTGGAGGGAGCATGTCAGTGCGTCCATAAATGCAGATGTGATGTTCGGCCTGCTGAGTGCAGTTTCCATGCCCATCACCGCATACGGACAGCCGGCAAAATTCCGTCCTGTTGTTCTTGCTGATAATTTGGGAAGTCCTGTCTGCCTGAGAATCTGGCTGATTCCGGTTGCAGAATAGCCGTTTTTCCAGAACAGTTCGGCAGCACATTTGATCAGACGCTGCCTGGATTCTTCACCCTTTGTCATTGTGTATTTCCTCCTTCAGTCTGTGAAATAAATGTGTGAGTGCAAACATGAGCGTCTCATAATGCATATAATCCAAAATATTTCTGTCTACAAGAATTTGAAGGTTTGCCGGGAATTCATCGTCTGCTTCCCAGAAACGAATAATAACTGGCAAAAAAGGAAAAAGTTCTAATTCGAAAGCAACATCGCCCTTTTTCAGTTCTTTCCCGGAAAGTGTCAGGCAGGCGTTGTGTAATTCTGGGATTTTTCCATTAAAAGAGTCAGCAGTATTCTGAAAAAATCCATTATTCGAAGAAAGATTTCCTGTTTGGACAGTGGAAAGACTACCAACGTTTACAAACTTATGTGCCAGATGACATTCATCTTTGGAATAACACAAAACATCATAAATGGTCATTGCTTCATTATAATCTGCTTCGCAGACAGTTTTAAAATCATCCTCTGACCATTGAACATTTCCTGATTTCCTGTTGATACGATAGATGCGCTTAACAAAAGAAAGATACAACCAGGACGGATCGTGTTTTAATGAAAATTTGGCTATCATTGTGTCCTGGTCATATTGCAGGAAAACATTCGCCATAGAAAGTTTCGTCTTTTCGTAATTACTAACAGCGTTTATCATATCAGCCTCCAGGTGCATGTGCTTTACAATTTATTTACAGAATAGACTATTCGGTCTATAAAGTCAAATATGGTTAGCTTTTTATAGAAAATCTGTTCACCAGGCTACATTTATTTGTGTTATACTGTTCGTGAAAGGGCATGAGGAATGATAAAAAATCCGAGAGAAAGGTGAAATTCTATGGAAAATTTGATCTGGTACATCATAATGATCCCATGCAGTGCATTACTCACAGGAATTGGAATTTACGCATGGAACAGGAAAAAACCTATGTGGTTCTGGTCTGGAAAGACTGTTAAAGAGACAGAGATTTCAGATATTACTGCTTACAATCATGCCAATGGAATTATGTGGATCGTATACTCTATTATTTATTGGATGGCGACATTTGCCGGGATTTGGAATTCTACAGCAGCATTGGACCTGATCATAGTGGGCTGTGTAATTGGGATTCCGGTACTGGTAGTCGTATATAATCGAATATATGCAAGATATAAGGCCTGACCAGATTGGTCGATAATAAAAATACAGAGCAGGATTTTTCAGTATGGAAAATCGGGGAAAGGTTAAAAAATGGCAAAATTATATTTCAGATACGGAGCAATGGGCAGTTCGAAGTCTGCCAATATTCTGATGGTTCGTTATAACTACGAAGAACGTGGTCAGTATGCGGTATTATTAAAACCAAGGACTGACAACCGGGATGGGGAAGATGAGATCAAGTCCCGGATAGGGCTGTCTGCACCGGCTGAATATGTAGATGATTTTTTGCAGGAGATCTCGAAATGCTGGAATGTTGAAACTTCAGAATATATCTACCATGAAAAAAGGGTAGCAGCAGTTCTGGTGGACGAAGCACAGTTTCTTTCGCCCGAAGAAGTAGACAGATTATCGGATATCGTGGATTTTTATGATATTTCGGTTCTTTGCTATGGGCTTCGCACCGACTTTTTGAACCATCTCTTTCCGGGCTCCAGGCGGCTTATGGAGATTGCAGACGTGATAGAAGAAGTCCCTACCGTATGCTGGTGTGGAAGAAGAGCACAGTGCAACACCAGATATGCTAATGGCAAAATCGTCCGCGAAGGCGCACAGATCATGCTTGGTTCAAATGAAAGTTATGTGGCACTTTGCAGAAAGCACTACAAAGAAGGAAAATTGTGGAAGTAGAATAGTAACGTTGACAAAACGGTTAGTGCGTGCTAACATAACAAGTGTTATGAATGATGAGCGAAGAAAACAAACCGAACAAAAATTAATCAGATCCGGCAGAGGCAATCATTCTGATGGAGAAATCCGCGGGCAGCCGGTACGAAGGATTTAAGAGCCAGATTGACATGCAGATGCAATCAGCATTTACCAGCTATTTTTCCAAATTTATGGGTGTCAGCCCCGATGCGGAACTTATCAGGATTCTGGTTTCCATGAGGCTTCAGGGATACATGGAACTGATCAAAGGAGATTATACCGTGGAAGAAAGAATAAGGCTTGCAAGAGAGATCGGCATCCACGCGGATGCAGGGACAATGGCGTTAATTAAATATCTGAACGGACAAAAAGAAGTCTATCGCAAATAATGCGGTAGGCTTTTTCTATTGCAAAACATAATTTTTTTCGGATTTGTTATGTGCTCACACAGATTTGATTTGAAATGTGAGGAGGAAAAAATCATGAACGAAAAAGCAAACTACGGAAACTGGGTACCGGAGAAAGCACTCTATATGTTGTTTGGAGCAGCAGTTCTTTTGGGTGTGCATGAGCACCTGGTCGAGCATCTTGACTGGAACGGAGAAGGCAGACTACTCGACATCGGATGCGGGGCAGCCGCACTTACGGTTCGCTGTGCCAAAGCTTTTCCAAAAGCACAGATCACCGCAATGGACTACTGGGGCGCAGAATGGAATTACGCCAAAGAACAATGTGAAAGAAACGCACAGATAGAAGGTGTTGCAGATCGTATATCTTTCCAGAAAGGGGATGCTGCGAAACTGGATTTTCCAGATGAAACCTTTGACGCGGCAGTAAGCAACTTTGTATTCCATGAAGTACGCACAGCAAAAGACAAACGGGATGTTGTAAGAGAAGCACTACGGGTAGTAAAAAAAGGCGGCGTTTTTTCCTTTCAGGATATGTTTTCCCAGAAAGCACTGTACGGAGATATGGAGCAGTTCGTCCGTGAACTGAAAGCGGAAGGCATCTCAGAAGTACATTACATAGGAAATCTGGAAAAGAAACTCGACTTTATCCCGGGGTTTGTAACAACACCATGGATGATCAGTGGAATGGGGATTATTTATGAAAAAAAGTAAGTGATGGATTCGCAAAAACGCCTGTACAGCTGACTGCCGCAGGCGTTTTTCAATGAGATGATCTACTGTTATTTACGTGCAACAAGGTGTGCGCGGAACCCTTTCTGTTTCTCCATAGTCAGTACAGTGAAGCCGGTTTTTTCTGCCATGGCGATGAATTCTGTGACTTTATGTATCTTCACATCGCCATGACCAGCCAGATTTGCCAGAGGCATTTCCAGATGGTTCATCAGCCAGACGATAAAATCTGAAGAGGTATAGTCACGTAAAACGAGTCGGCCGCCTTTTCGCAGAACACGGTAAGTACTGTTAAAAAATGCCTGAGGATTCGGATAGTGATGGAAGCTGTTGGAACAGATCACCGCATCAAAAGAATCCTCAGCAAAAGGAAGATTTTCGCTGTCGCCTACAATAAATTCCGTGTTGGAAAGCTTCTTTGCCTGAGCGACCTTGATCATTTCAGGAGTGAGGTCGAGACCGATATAATGTTTATCCGGGTATTTTTGATGGAGCAATTCAAGCATCGGTCCGGTTCCACAGCCACAGTCGAGCACATCGTGGAAAGGCTCCTTTTCCAGTTCTGCCAGGATCGGCGGGTAATCATCCTTACACATTTCATAAATACCGGCATGTCCACTGTCGTAAATCTTGGCTGCCTGTGTGAATTCTTTGATAGAAAGCTGTTTATATTTTTCAGGTGTCATAAAAAAGGCCTCCTAAACTTGAAATTTTTTTGATAAACGGTTAGGCTGCACTAACCAGACATTACCATAAATGCACAGAAAAGTCAATTAAACGGGGCGTGTCTGTGTATTTTGGTTTGGGAGTATGCTATAGTTATTAGAGATAGGAATGTATGAAAGAAAGGAAAACTGGAATGACGACAACTACGTTGTGTTACATAGAAAATGATAATAAATATCTGATGCTTCACAGAGTAAAAAAGAAGAATGACATGAACGAAGGTAAATGGATCGGCGTCGGCGGGCATGTGGAAAGTCAGGAAACTCCTGAGGAATGTCTCGTGCGTGAAGTGAAGGAAGAAACAGGTCTTACGCTCACCTCGTATAAATTTCGCGGGCTGGTAACGTTTATAAACAGTGAATCTGAATCCGAGCTTATGTGCGTGTTTACAGCGGACGGATATACAGGTGAACTGATCGAATGCAATGAGGGTGAGCTTTGCTGGATCGACAAAGCCAGGGTATCGGAACTTCCTGCATGGGAAGGGGATAGGGTGTTTCTTGATCTGCTTCTTTCGGGCGAAGAACGCTTTTTTTCCGCGAAACTGCAGTATGAAGGCGACAGACTTGTTGAAACGAAGATCAATTTGTATTGAGGAGGGAACTTACAAGATGGATAAAAATAAACAATGGATCGATCTGATCGTGGAACTACAGAGTCTTGCACAGGTAGGACTTACTTATGGAAAAGATGTTTATGACAAAGAACGTTATGAACGCATTCGAGATATTTCTGCTGAAATGATGGCTGAGCTTTCCGGTCTGCAAGTGGAAAAGGTAAAAGATCTTTTCTGTAATGAGACCGGCTATCAGACACCAAAAATTGATACCCGCGCGGCAATATTTAAAGAGGGAAAAATCCTGCTCGTTCACGAAAACAACGGAACCTGGTCACTGCCGGGCGGATGGTGCGATGTGAATGTATCCGTAACAGAAAACACAATAAAAGAAGTGAAAGAAGAAGCAGGTCTTGATGTTTCTGTCAAAAGTGTGATCGCCATTCAGGACAGGGAAAAGCATAATCTTCCGGTCTATGCATACAGAGTCTGCAAGATATTCATGCTCTGCGCGGCGACTGGTGGAGGTTTTGAAGAGAATATCGAGACTACAGGTTTTGACTATTTTGCAGAGGACGAACTTCCTGAACTTGCAGGCGAAAAGAACAATGAAGAACAGATCAGAATGTGTTTTGATGCATACCGTGCAGGTGATAAATGGAAGACATTTTTTGATTAAATGATAGAGGTTTTTTTCATAACATCTGGGAGCACGCAGAGTCAGGAAATGCCTCTTATATTTTGCTAGACTGTAATCACCAGGAAGGGAGTGAAAGAATGAACTGGATACAGGGAATACAGAGAGCGATTGATTATGTGGAAGCGAATATAACAGAAGAAATTGACTTCGAAGAAGTGGCAAAACAGGCGTATTCGTCTTCGTTTCATTTTCAGAGAGTCTTCGGTATTTTGTGCGGATTTTCGCTTGGTGATTATATCCGTATGCGCCGCCTTTCTCTGGCAGGTGAAGAACTGTCAAAGGGAAATGCAAAGATCATTGACATAGCAATGAAATATGGATATGATACGCCGGAAAGTTTTTCCCGTGCCTTTACCCGATTCCATGGCATTGCACCAAGTGAAGCAAAACACAGCGGCAAAGTCAGAATCTTTACTCCCCTGTCTGTAAAATTAACCTTAACAGGAGGCAGTAAGATGGATTACAGAATTGAAAAAAGAGATGCATTTCAGGTTGTCTGCAAGAGAAAAAGAGTTGATAAACCACAGTCGGCAAATGCCACGCCTGACATTACCGCAATGTGGCAGGAGTACGGTGCGAACGGAACAATGCGAAGGCTGATCGCCTGCATGCCGGAGGATCCGGTGATGAAAGGTCTGCTTGGAATTTGTTTTTCCTCTGAGCTTAATGCGAAGCAGTTTCCTTATGGGATCGGTGTCGAGTATGATGGAAGAAAAGTTGACGACGACCTGGAGATCGTGACGATCCCGGCGAATACTTATGCGGTCTTTACAAGCAAAGGAAAGATGCCGGATGCTTTTATCGAGACTTATCATAAGATCGTCACAGAATTTTTCCCGCAGAGCGCACAGTATGAATATGCGGAGAATGTGGAGTTTGAGGTTTACTCATCACAGGATGTCTCAGATCCGAATTACCAGTGCGAGATCTGGATCGCGGTGAATGAGAAAACAGAATAATAAGAATTTCAAAAAGTGGAACGACTTCTGATGAGCAGGAGAAATTCCACTTTTTTGCGCTATATTGCTGTAGAAGGAATTGGATTCCTGGGGATAAAATGATATAATAAGAAATCATTTATGAAAGGAAATCGTGAAATGAAAATATACGAAGTCAGAGAAAGAACGCCCCGGCTGGTAGCCGATCTTTTGGATATCTGGGAAGTATTTGTCCGTGCAACACATCATTTTCTTTCGGATGCGGAGATCACTCAGATCAAAGAATATGTTCCACAGGCATTACAGGGTGTTGTACATCTGATCATTGCGGAAGATGAGACAGATGGACCGACAGCATTCATAGGAATCGAAAATAACCGCCTGGAAATGCTCTTTCTTTCTCCGAAAGTACGAGGGAAAGGTCTGGGGAAACAGCTGCTTCAATATGCAGTCCAGGATTATGGAGTCCGTGAATTAACAGTAAATGAGCAAAATCCGCAGGCAGTAGGGTTTTACGAGCATTTGGGCTTCCAAACGTACAAAAGAACAGAATACGATGAAGAAGGAAATCCATATCCACTTCTGTATATGAAACTGGTGTGAAACAGGAGGAACTATTTATGAAAATCTCAGAAATCATGGAAAAAATGATTGCTTTTTCGAAAGGAAATATTCATGATATCAATCATTTTATGTGCGTATGGACGTACGCAAAGACAATCGGAGAACTGGAAAATCTGGATCAGGAAACACAGTATATTCTGGAAGTCGCAGCAATCACACATGACATTGCATGTCCTTTCTGTCGCGAAAAGTATGGCAATACAAACGGCAAATATCAGGAAAAAGAAGGAATGCCGATTGTAAAAGAATTTCTGGCAGATACTGGTATGTCAGAGGCACAGATTGAACGTGTGGCATATCTGGTAGGACATCATCATACACTGAAAGACATTGAGGGGATTGATTATCAGATTCTGATCGAAGCAGATTATATTGTAAATGCATATGAAAGTGAATACAGCAAAGAGAATATCGAAAACTTTATTGAGAAAGTTATGAAAACAGACAGTGGAAAACGTATTACAAGGGAAGTGTTCTGCTTATGAAAACACGCGAAGAGGCACTGAAATTTGGATTATCCTTTAAAAATGTATATGAAGAACGCCCGTTCAAAGATCAAAACTGGCAGCTGGTGAGAGTGAAGGGAAGTAAGAAAGCCTTCCTCTGGATCTATGAAAGAGACGGATATATCAATCTCAATGTAAAGGTAAATCCGGAGTGGCGTGACTTCTGGCGGTCTGCGTATGATGCCGTGATCGCAGGTTATCATCAGAACAAAGAGTACTGGAACACGATCATTCTGGATGGCAGCATACCGGATAAAGACATCAAAAGAATGATCGCCGAAAGCTATGATATCATCACAGACAGCCCGACAAAACGGATCTACGAGGCGGTCAAACGAATTCCAAAGGGACATGTGGCAACGTACGGAAAAGTGGCAGAGATGGCAGGCAATGCGAAGATGTCAAGAGCAGTTGGAAATGCCCTGCACAAAAATCCGGACCCGGAGCATATCCCGTGTTTTCGCGTAGTAAATGCGAAGGGAGAACTGGCAGGAGCCTTTGCATTTGGTGGAGAAAGGACACAGGCGAAGCTTCTTGAAGAAGACGGGGTAGAGGTGATCGATGGCAAAGTCGATCTGAAGAAATATGGGATCTAATAGCAGACCAGGGAGCATGATTCCCTGGTCATTTCTTTTCCAGATGCCTGGAACGGCGATATTCCAGAGGAGATACACCGAATTGTTTTTTGAACACAGAGGCGAATTTACTCTGGTTCAGATAGCCGACCTGCTCTGCGATTTCAGCCACAGATAAACGCGTTGTGGCGAGTAATTCTCCGGCTTTATTCATACGTATTTCACGCAGATAGACAGAGATATTCTGTCCGTAAACACCACGGAAATAGTTTTTCAGACTGGTCTCACTGATAGAAAATTCTTCGGCTAATTCCCACGCAGGATGGTGCGTGGCGATCCCGATCAGCTTTGTTCCGATCTTTCTGCCGATTCTTGGCGCGCTGTGGACACTGATCACAGGAAATCCGTTCATGCTGTTCCTGACAAGGGTAAAGAAGTTTGGCATGGTCACATTAATGGCAATCTTAAGCGGCCTTCTGATGGGGCTTACCGGAATGGGATACTGGGGTGTACCGCTGGGTCTTGTGTTTGGCCTGCTGGGCGACCTGATCCTGTTTTGCGGTATTCTTTCTACAGAAATACATTGTTTTCTAGGAGGCAGATAGTATGATAGAAATTGATCATGTGACATTTACCTACGGGGAAAATAATGAACATTCTGCGGGAATTCGAGATATCGATCTGACGATAGAAGACGGTCAGGTAGTCGTGCTCTGCGGGGAGAGTGGCTGTGGCAAAACAACGCTTACGCGACTGATCAACGGTCTGATCCCGCAATTATGAGGGAAAAATGAGCGGTGAAACCTGGGTAAATGGAGTGAAAGTTTCCGAGCAGCCGCTGTACGATACGGCGAAGATCGTTGGAAGTGTTTTTCAGAATCCGAGGTCACAGTTTTTTAACATAATATATAACAAGAATTCTCCTACCTCTGCAGGTAGTGAGATGAATTGTAGATCTGAGCATAAATGATCAAAAGAATTTTATAAATAAAAAAGAAAACGCTTGTTCTCATGGATGACTTGTATTATAATAAAAAAGAACATATTGTTCAGAAATGGAAATTGAAATCATTTGTAAACATGTAGAAATACGAGGTGAGGAAAATAAATCGGGCAGTAAAAGTAAGAATCTATCCA
>NZ_JBBMEI010000102.1:0-8902 GCF_040096655.1 Blautia intestinihominis
TGCAGGTAAATAGTCGAAATTCACATTGGAAGGAAGATACCGATAATGGTTCTTATCCTTTAGCAGTTCCTTTACTTGGCTTAATAATCAGAATGTAAGAAATGAGCTAAAACTGGAAATAAAGATATGCTTAGTCAAAAATGGTTACCCGCCACAGTATAGTCCAGAAGTGTTTAATAAGGTTATGGAGCAGGTGGAGAATTTTGAAGAATTTTCGGGAAATAACACTATTTCATACTATGAAAGAAAATCAGAACCTGTGATGATGGCAGCAGAAGAAAAGAATGCGTATGGTGCTGCAAATAAAACCAAAGTCAGCAGGAAGTAATACTGGTCAAAAGAGGTGATTAACTGACTTGGTACACTACATAAGGCAAGGAGAGCAGGGATGAAAGTAATCGGAATCGATATTGGTACAACAACGATCAGTCTGGTTGTACTGGATACAGAAAAAAAGGCGGTTTTGGAATCAAGAACGGTTCCTAATGGGACATTTATAAGGACTGAAAAGGAATGGGAACGCATTCAGAATCCGGATAGAATTGTAGAAAAAGCGATGCGGGAGCTGAAAGAATTACGGAAGGCGTATAAAGATGTGGAGACAATTGGTCTTACCGGTCAGATGCATGGAATTCTGTATATTGATGAGGATGGAAATTGTGTCAGTCCACTTTATACTTGGCAGGATGGGCGAGGAAATCTTCCGGAATTTGATGGGAAGAGTGTTGTCTGTCTGGTAAAAGAAGAGACAGGTTTTTCGATTTCGACAGGCTATGGACTTGCTACACACCTGTATCACTGCAAAAAGAATCAGGTGCCGAAGAATGCAGTTTCCTTCTGTACAATTAGTGATTATCTTGGAATGAAGCTCACAGGCAGAAAAACACCAATTGTGCATATCAGTAATGCAGCAAGTTTGGGTCTTTTTGACAGTGAAAAAATGATGTTTTATATAGATACAATTCATAAACTTGGCATGGATCCGGGACAGTTGCCGGAAGTTACAGATGAGTTTAAAATCTTGGGATACTATGATGGAATACCGGTGACGGTGGCACTGGGTGATAATCAGGCAAGCTTTCTGGGAAGTGTTGGTTTTCAGGAAAATACATTGCTTTTAAACATGGGAACGGGTGGGCAGATTTCTGTATTATCGGATAAGCCATTTGAAGAAGGGGGAATCGAAGCCAGACCACTCGCAAGAGGAAAATATATTCTGGTAGGGGCATCTCTCTGTGGAGGGCGTGCTTATGCAGTGTTGGAGAAGTTTTTCAGAACTTTTGTGGTACAGGCTGGTGGTGAAGATAAGGCATTATATGAAGTTTTGAAGAAATTGGCAAGAGCTGCTATGAATCAGGAAAATCCTGTGGAAGTGTCTACTTTATTTAACGGAACAAGAACAGATCCAACGCTTCGTGGCAGTATTACCAATATCAGCGAAAACAATTTTACACCGGAAGGAATAACCTATGGTGTGTTGCATGGCATGATAAAAGAGCTTTATGACATGTATCAGCAAATTCATCAGGGGACGGGAATTCAGGTATCTCATCTGGTTGCGTCTGGTAATGGAATGAGAAAAAACAAAGTATTACAGGAAATCAGCAGTGAGATGTTTGGGGCAGATTTATCATTGGCTGTGTACCAGGAAGAGGCAGCCTGTGGAGCTGCAGTCAGCAGTGCTATGGCTTTTTAAGTTGTATAACGCATATAATATCTAAGGGGATTGTTTATGTTTGAGAGGATGCCAATATAGCAGACGGCGAAGAAGGAAAAGCTTCTGGATAATTTTCTGGAAAGGCATGAAGCGGAGCATCCGTTTCCTGAGGATGTGGAGCTGATTCGGGATATTGATTATATGGGGGATGGCATGGCCTGTCATTTTATGGATATTTACCGTGGAAAGAAGCATGATAAAAAGCATGATAAAAAGCTTCCGATCATGTTTAACCTTCATGGTGGCGGTTTCCTTCTTGGGAAAAAAGAGGAAAGTCATCTGTTCTGTGCAGAAATGAGCCAGAAGGGATTTCTTGTATTTTCTCTGGAATATCCTCTGGCACCGGAGTCTTTGTTTCCACAGATTCTTCGAGATCTGATGAAAGGAATTAAAAATTCCAGAGTGTATTTTCAGAAATATAATGGAGATGAAGAACGTATTTACCTGACAGGAACCAGTGCGGGGGCAAGCCTGTGTGTATATCTGGCTGCGATGATGCAGAGTCCGGAGCTGGCAGATGTTTTTGGAGTGGTGCCAGCAGATCTTGGGATTCGGGCAATGGGCCTGGCGAGCGGGATGTATTACACGACAAAAATGGACAGCATCGGAATTTTTCTTCCTTCCTGTATTTACGGAAAAGGGTGGAAGAAAAGTTCCTTTTATCCATACATAAATCCGGAAAACAAAGCGATTCTCGAACACTTGCCGCCGTCCTTTCTTATCACAGTTTATGGAGATTCCCTGCGAAATTACAGCAGACAATATGCCAGGGCCATACAGAAGTCAGGAGGCATCTGCCATCTGGAAGATCTGGGTCCCCACAAAAAACTTCCTCATGCATTCAGTACCGCCCTGCCGGAGATCCCGGAAAGCCAATATGTAAATGAAAAGATGGTAAAATTTCTGATGTCATATTGAATTTGATCTTCTTCAGGGGTTTTCGAAAGATTAAAAAACAATCGTAAATTTTTACGATTGTTTTTTCGCGCATTTCTGCACACAATATGGTTAAAAATCTGGAAAAAGGTGCAACTCATATGCATGAAACGAGAACAATAGATTTCCAGGACAAGTTAATTAGGAAAATTACATGTCTGGTTGCTGTCTTTCTGTAAAAATAAGCTTGCCAGATGGAGACAGATACTGTATAGTATAAAAAACAGGCAATGATCTAAAGTATCTTATCAGTTATCGTTCAGGCAAATATCTGCCACTAATTCCAAAGATAAAAGCAAATAAGTGTTTAATAGAACTCAACAAAATGTTATAATGTAGATACCAAAAGGAGTGTTATATGAATAATACGATTTTTGATGATGTGTTTCGTACTATGATTGAAAAGATGCCATATTTGGCAGTACCGTTGATCAATGAAGTATTTCACACATCCTATCCGGAAAATGTAAAGATCACACAGCTGCGTAATGAACACCAGCAGGAAGATGGAGAAATCATTACGGATTCCTGTTTGCTGATAGGGAAGAAGATGTATCATATCGAATGTCAGAGTACAGATGATACTACGATGACGATACGCATGATAGAGTATGATTTTGCGATTGCGATAGGAAATGCTGAGAAACAAAATCGGAGATATCGGATAGAGTTTCCAAAATCCTGCGTGCTGTTTTTGAGAAGCTCAGAGAATACACCGGATAATCTGGAGGCGGATGTGATTTTTCCGGATGGGCGGACGCATGTATACTCGATACCGACTATAAAAATGGCAGACTATACAAAGGACAGTATTTTCGAAAAAAATCTGTTGATGCTGCTGCCATTTTATATCATGAGATATGAGAAACAGGGACATGATCTGAGTGAAAATCCAGAATTATTTCAAATATTGTTAAACGAATATGAGGAAATCAGAGTAAATCTGGAAAAGGAACTGACAGAAACAGGAAAAGCAGAACTATATACGGATCTGACAAAACTCATTGTAAAGATTGCAGACCACATTTTTCGAAAGGAAGATAACGTTCGGAAAGGAATAGGTGATATTATGGGCGGGAAAGTTTTGGAATTGGAATCAGAAAGACTTAAGGCACTTGGAAAAGCGGAAGGAAAAGCGGAAGGAAAAGCAGAAGGAAAAGCAGAAGGAGAAGCAATTGGACAGGCAAGAGGAGAAACTCGATTAGGTAATTTAATCAGTCGGCTTATTCAGGATCAGAGAAATGAAGAAATTCTGCTGGCATCAACAGATTCTAAAAGACGTGAGCAGTTGTATAAAGAATATAATATTTAAGGGTATTCCCCACCTGGCCACGCGGAAGACTGTTTCGCTGGCGCGAAAGGCGCTTAGAACGTTTTTGATACAGGCTGGTGGAGAAGAGTATTTGAAAAATAATGCATAAAATCAGGAGGTCAGAAATGAACAGCTCTGATTTTATGCATTTTTTGTTTTATAATTACGATAAAATTCCGGTAGACTGCAGGAACAGGATGAACATCATAACCGGAGCGACAAAACGGATCATCACGCAGTAGAGTTTTTTTCTGTGGAATTTTTCGCCATTGCGTTCCATCTCATCAATTACATAATCCGGTGTTACGATCCAGCCGATCAGGATGGTGGAAAGCAGTGCAATGAACGGCATCATAACACTGTTACTGATATAATCCATGATATCCAGAAGCTGTCCCACAGAGCCATTCGGTAAATTTACTTCTACATAGAAAATGCTGTATCCCAAAGCGATAACAGCGGAGGCTGCCAGGTAGATCGCAGATAAAACAAGAACTGTTTTTTTACGACTGGTGTGGAAGATTTCCATGCAGTTTGCAGTAATAGATTCCAGTACGGATATACAGGAAGACAAGGTTGCAAAAATAGCAGTTACAAAAAACAGGACTCCCACAAATATACCGGCTTTACCCATAGCAGAAAATACTTTTGGCAAAGATACAAACATCAGGCTTGGACCTGCACCCATGCCCTCGGTTCCTGAAAATACGTATACTGAAGGGATGATCATGGCACCTGCAAGAAAGGCAACACCTGTATCAAAGATTTCAATCTGGTTGACGGCTTTGTTTAAATTTACCTCTGGCCTGACGTAAGAACCGTAAGTGATCATGATTCCCATGGACACACTGAGCGAGAAAAACAGCTGGCTCATGGCATCCAGCAGAATCTGCAGAAAACGCGGCACGGTAAGTCCTGTAAAGTCCGGTGTGAGATAATAAAGAAATCCCTGTAAGCCGGTATGCACCTGTCCGGAGGTATCGGTATGCCTGAGTGTCAGGGAGTAGACAGCGATAATTACGACCAGGATCAGCAGGATGGGCATCATCCATTTGGATACTTTTTCAATTCCTTTTTCCACACCATTGTATACAATAAGAGCCGTTACTCCCATAAAGAGCAGGGCAAAAATCACAGGTGAGGTGGAAGAGGTGATGAAGGATGTAAAATAATCATCTGTGGCAGCAGCCTGTGCCTGTCCGGTGATATATACAACGGCATATTTGGTGATCCAGCCACCGATCACAGCGTAATAAGTCATAATAAGAACGGGTACCAGGAAAGTAAGGATTCCCAGGAATTTCCATTTCGGATGCATCTGGGTATAAGCACCGATGGCACTTTTCTGAGTACGGCGGCCGATAGCGATATCAGAAGTAAGCAAGGTAAACCCGAACGTAAGCACAAGAATAAAATAAATGATCAGAAACAAACCGCCGCCATCTTTGGCTGCAAGATATGGAAACCGCCATAAATTTCCCACTCCTACAGCACTGCCGGCTGCGGCAAGGACAAAACCAAGCTGTCCTGAAAAATGATTGGATTTCTTTTCCACTGTAAATAGTTCCCCCTTTGATTGTTGTAAATATAAGATACTATATGATAAAATATTAGTAAAACAAATATTTTTGCTGGTATGTATTAAAAAAAATAATATTATTCCAGTGAAGGATGAAGAAGGTAAAAATGAAAGAAATTCGAGACCGTTATGATATTTTTTTGAAAGTATGTGAGACTGGAAACTTTTCCAGAGCGGCAGAAGCATTGAATTATACGCAGTCCGGAATCAGTCAGATGATGGCAGGGCTGGAGGAAGAACTGGGTGTACAGTTATTTGCCCGGATAAAAAAAGGTGTAATCCTGACAGACAATGGAAAACGTCTGCTTCCGTATATTCAGGAAATGGTGAATCAGAAAGATAAGCTTCGCCAGGCGGCTTTCAACATTAACAATAAAGTGGAGGGGAAACTTCGAATCGGAAGTTTTACAAGCGTAACAGCCATGTGGATGCCGGATGTGATCCGCTTTTTTCAGAAAAACTATCCGCAGGTGGAAGTCCAGATTTTCGACGGGAACTATGATGAAATCCGGGACTGGATCATTCATGGGCAGGTGGATTGCGGTTTTTTATCTTCTATTGTGGCATTTGACCTGAAATTTTATCCGCTTCTGGAAGACCCTCTTTGTGCAGTCATGCCAAAAGGGCATCCTCTTGCCGGAAAAAAATGCATAAAACTGGAAGAACTGCTGGAATATCCTTTTATTATCGAAACTCCCGGATGCGATAATGATATTCTGCATCTGCTGGAAAAATGCACGAAAAAACCGCAGGTTTCTTACAGCTTCCGGGATGACACGCTGATTATGGCGTTCGTGAAAAATGGCTTTGGGGTAACGGTTTCGCAGGATCTGGTCATGAGAGCCTTTTCCGATGGAGTTGAGGTACGTCCTCTTGAACCAGAAAGTCACCGGACCATCGGCCTGTCCTTCGCCCGAACAACCAACTCCGTGGTATCAGGAGTATTACTGGATTACCTGCAGAAGTCCCTGCAGAAATACGATTCGAGCCCATCCGGCTCCTGAAAAAGACGGCAAGCTTTTATTTTATATATATCACGCATCTGTTTTTCCAGGCGGTCAGCAGTTCTATGGCATTCTGACATCTATAAAAATGGTAAATAAATCAAAGGAGCATTTTTATGAGAATATTCAGAAAGGAATAGGTGATATTATGGGAGAGACCTGGAAATGGAATAGGAAACACTGAATAAGTAGGTGGCTTTTAACATCAATAGCAACTGGACATAATGCCACAGTTCTTTCTTTATACTTTGCACATATTCCATATTGTTATTTTCGTTTATCAGTGTATAATATTTTATATCCTGAGGAGGGAGGAGGAAAGACTATGTTTGACAAAATAATTGATTTTGGAGCTTACTTAGCTGAAAGTTTTTCCATTTGGATCATCTGTTCTTTGCTGCTTTTTGCCTGCATCATGTATGTATTGCATGGAAGCATCTATTCATTTCATTTGGAAATGCTTAACAGACCAAATAAATTCAGTAAGACCCCGGTGGTGCATATGGATTCTAACAAGGTAAAGCTGGATAAAATCCTTTGCTATCTGGCAGCTTCTTTTTGTCTTATCGTGGGCTGTGGGTTATGCACGAAAATAATATTATACATATTAGGATTGGCAATTATGCTTTTATCCGGAATTGTCCAGGTTATTGTATTGGTTGTATTGTTTGTGCTGGTGGGCTGTATTCTTATCGCATTTATATAGGAAAGAGAGAATCAATATGAGTAAAGAGTATGTTTTGGCGGTAGTATGTATATTTCTTCTTTGCATATCTGCTGATTATTTTTTTAATATAAGTATTAGTTTAGCAGCAGTTTCACGTACTATTCTGAAGTCGTTGGCAGGATATTTTATTTTAAGTCTGCTTCTGGGAAAAGGCTGGTTTCTTCTTTTAAAGCTGATCCGATGGCTTTTGGAATCTACAATAGGTGTAATAGTGCTTATGCTTCTTGGCATTTCACTGGCTATCACGGTACCGGTAGCCATAGCATGGTGTATTGCAACACCAAGAAAATGAAGAATCAATCGGAAAGAAAAGGCATCTTCCAAAGGATTAGAAATCCGTTGAATCCCCACCATTTTTGCGTTACAATAAATGCATACTAAAATACCACAAAGGGGATTTTACCTATGCAGAAATACATAATGGCACTGGACGCGGGGACAACCAGCAACCGGTGCATCCTGTTTAATAAAAAAGGTGAAATGTGCAGTGTAGCACAGCGCGAGTTCCATCAGTACTTTCCGAAGCCGGGCTGGGTGGAGCATGATGCGGATGAAATCTGGGCGAGTATGCTTGGCGTAGCGGTGGAAGCCATGAATATGATCGGTGCGGAGGCTTCTGATATTGCGGCGATCGGAATTACCAATCAGAGAGAAACGGCAATTGTATGGGATAAGAATACCGGAGATCCCATTTATCATGCAATCGTCTGGCAGTGCCGCAGAACTTCCGAGTACTGCGACTCCCTCAAGGAAAAGGGACTCACAGAGAAATTCCGTCAGAAGACAGGTCTCGTGATCGATGCCTATTTTTCTGCGACCAAAATAAAATGGATTCTGGACAATGTAGAGGGTGCAAGAGAAAAGGCGGAACGTGGGGAACTCCTTTTCGGAACGGTTGAGACCTGGCTGATCTGGAAACTGACGAAGGGATCTGTGCATATCACAGATTACTCCAACGCATCCAGGACGATGCTTTTTAATATCAATACGCTTGAGTGGGATGAAGAGATTCTTGAGGAATTGAATATTCCATGCAGTATGCTTCCCGAGCCAAAGCCGTCAAGCTGTGTTTACGGAATGGCAGATCCGTCTTTCTTAGGCGGCGCGATTCCGATCGCAGGTGCAGCGGGCGATCAGCAGTCGGCACTTTTCGGGCAAACCTGCTTCCAGGCGGGAGAGGCCAAGAACACTTATGGCACAGGCTGTTTCCTTCTTATGAATACAGGAGAGAAACCGGTATTTTCGGAGAATGGTCTGGTAACAACGATTGCCTGGGGACTGAATGGCAAGGTGAATTATGCACTGGAAGGATCGATTTTTGTGGCGGGAGCTGCAATCCAGTGGCTTCGTGACGAGATGCGTCTGATCGATTCTTCAGAAGATTCAGAGTATATGGCACAGAAGGTTCAGGATACGAATGGATGCTATGTCGTTCCGGCATTTACCGGACTTGGTGCACCGCACTGGGATCAGTATGCGAGAGGTACGATCGTGGGAATCACCAGAGGAGTAAACAAGTACCACATTATCCGTGCGACACTGGAATCTCTGGCATATCAGGTAAACGATGTTTTACAGTCTATGAAGGCTGATTCCGGGATTCAGCTTGCGGCACTTAAAGTCGATG
>NZ_JBBMEI010000103.1:0-8535 GCF_040096655.1 Blautia intestinihominis
CACAAATGATTACCTCGCACGTAGTCATTGAAAAAAAGCAAAGAAAATATACATATAAAGCCAACTTCTCAGTTGCGCCGCACTTGTGCCGATTATTTTATCGTGGGAAAACGACATCACCTGATTTAGAAACCATTATCGCAAAGAATGTGATTCCCATACGCCCCGATCGTCATGGGGAACGGAAAGCAACTACTAAGATATTTCATGGTTTCTTATATAGAGTAGCATAAATTTGAATAAGTGAATATAGTTTTTTGAGGCAGATGAAAATCTGTCTATTTGTGTTTGGCAAAAATAGAAAACAGGCTGAAGAGAACTCCTCAACCTGTTTCTGGGCAAACGCCAAATCAGCTTGCCTATGATAACTTAATGACATTGGGCTTTGAGATGCCCTTTCTTTTTTTATCCAAATCTTTCCTCTTGTTTACATATATAAACCTAAGAAAAAACTTGACGTTTAAATATTACAAGTGTAATATTTAAGAAAATACGAAAAAAGGAGAAATAAAACTATATGAGAAAAACGAAAAGAAAAAAACACACGAAGACTATCACAAAAATAGTTTTATTTAGCGGTATATTGATTGGTGGTGGAATCGGTATTGTAACAATAATGAATCGTAATGTTCCTGAAAAAAGACTAATGGAATATATGAAATATATTGAAAAAGGGGAATATGAGCAAATGTATGCCATGCTGGATCAGAAAAAAAGCAGCATGAACAGTAAGGAAGAATTTATAGAACGAAATTCTAAAATATATGAAGGCATTGAGATGTCTGATCTGTCCATAACCGATATTACAGCAAAAAGAAAAGAAAACGGAAATGCGGCAGTTTCCTATACAACAAATATGCAGACTGCTGCAGGAAATGTAGAATTTACCAACAATGCGGTATTTTCACATAACTGGACAGGATATCATTTAATCTGGCAGGATCAGTTGATTTTTCCAGAGTTATCTGCAACGGATAAAGTTCAGGTAACGTTAGAAGAGGCAAAAAGAGGAAATATTTTAGACAGAAATGGTCGCCAGCTGGCTGGAGAGGGAACTGCATCTTCGGTAGGAATTGTTCCGGGCAGAATGGAGAACAGGGAAGATACAATAAAAAAACTGGCAGAGTATCTTGGAATTGGAGCAGACGAAATTGAGGATAAGTTAAAAGCCGATTGGGTAAAAGCAGATTCTTTTGTACCAGTAGCAACAATTCCTAAAATACAAGAGGTCGATCTTCTGACAGTGAATCCGGATGAAACTGTTCTGGAAGAAAAAGAAAAGCAGGACACATTATTGAAGATTCCAGGTATTATGTTATCTGATGTAAAAGTACGAACTTATTATCTAAAAGAAGCTGCCTCTCATCTGGTAGGGTATGTACAGGCGGTTACAGCCGAGGATTTGCAGGAACATAAAGGGGAAGGGTATCGTACAAACAGTGTGATTGGAAAGACGGGACTGGAAACGCTTTATGAAAAAGAACTAAAAGGGACAGATGGGTGTGAGATCTGTATTGTAGATGCAAATGGAAATAAAAAAAGTGTCATTGCATATGAGCCTAAAAAAGATGGAGAAGATATCCATACTACGATTGATGGCGATCTTCAAAGTACTCTTTATGAACAATTTAAAGAAGACAGAGGATGTTCTGTAGCCTTGAATCCTTATACAGGGGAAGTACTGGCGTTGGTAAGTACGCCATCTTATGATAATAATGATTTTGTACGTGGAATGGACAATAGCCAGTGGAGTGCATTAAATGAAAATGAAGACAGGCCTTTATACAACCGCTTTCGCCAGACATGGTGTCCAGGCTCAACTTTTAAACCTGTAATTGCTGCAATTGGATTAAAAGTGGGGGCATTTACTGCAAATGACGATTTTGGAAATGAGGGTCTGGCATGGCAGAAAGATTCCTCGTGGGGAGATTATACAGTGACTACACTTCATGATTATGCACCTGTGATCTTGAAAAATGCGCTTATTTATTCAGATAATATTTATTTTGCAAAAGCAGCATTAAAAATCGGTGCGGATCAACTGATGCAATCTCTAAATCAAATAGGATTTAATCAGGAACTTCCATTTGATATTAAAATGTCAGAGTCTCAGTATTCTAATACGGACAAGATAGAAACAGAAATCCAGCTTGCTGACAGTGGGTATGGACAGGGACAGATTCTGGTAAATCCTTTGCATCTTGCAAGCATTTATACGGCTTTTCTAAATGATGGAAATATGATAAAGCCATATCTTCACGCGGATGGAAGCACTTCCAGTGAAATCTGGATAAAAGATGCTTTTTCACCACAGATTGTTTTGGAGGTTATGGAGGGGCTAGAGGGTGTAGTGAATAACCCGGAAGGAACTGGTTATGGAGCATGCCGGGAAGACATTAGATTAGCAGGAAAAACCGGAACAGCGGAACTGAAAGCTACAAAAGAAGATACATCTGGAACAGAAATTGGCTGGTTTACAGTTTTTACTACAGATAGAGATACAGAGAATCCTATTTTGCTCATCAGTATGGTAGAGAATGTGAAAGATATTGGAGGAAGCGGTTATGTGGTGGAAAAGGATAAGGCGATACTGGATGAATATCTTGGTAATGAATAATTTTTACCTTTAAATATTACAAATGTAAGAGGAAAATGATATGAAAAAAATTTGGAAAATATTTGTGGGAGTTATTTTTCTTGCTGTCTGTAGTGGATGTGGCATAAAGAAAGAGCAGAAAAAGACAATTGAAGATACGAAAGAAAAAATTTACAGAGAGTGTGAAATGCTAGCAGAAGGCTATCAGAGCATATATGAGAATGCTGTGAAAGAAAATGCACTATATGAGCTGAGTACAATACAAAAAAGTATGGATTATTTTGGAAAATATGGATATGCAGTAATTGATTCCTACAATCAGCTGGATATGGTTCAAAGTATTAAAGTAGATGATTTTTTGAAAAAAGCAGAAAAAGAGAAGAATGGAAAAACTACTATATTTCAAGTTATAGCAGGGGATCATTTTATCCGGTATGATCTGAAAACCAAACAGGGGAAAATAGACGTTGAAGTAAGCTCTTTTAAATGGAAAGAGGACACTTGGCAGGAAACATATTATCATGAGTTTAGAGCTAATTCATGGAAATATACAGAAAACGGGCATTTCTTTATAGAAGAATATCATCCGGCAGGATATGATGGACCGTCTGGATATCGGGACTTTCGGGTAGCACCGTTAAATAAAAAATGTCGGGAGTTGAATCGAAAATATATACTTCCTTTTGGATATACACTTAATAAATTGTTTACTTCTAATTGGAGTGAAAAAAATTATGATGGAATAAATTTTTATGATGTTTTTGATCGTTTACTTTCAATGGAAGAAAAAACTGATGAATTTAAGGAAGGAAAGACTTATGAAATCCCAAAAGAATCATTTGAAACGATATTTCAAAAATATTTTAATATAAGCGCAGAGATACTGCAGACAGGAACGGTATTTCACACAGAAATACAGACATATCGGTATCGAACCAGAGGAATCGTATATGATTTTGCTCCCACACCATATATTCCATATCCGGAAGTTGTTTCCTACATAGAAAATCAAGATGGAACAATAACACTGGAAGTAAATGCGGTATGGCCACAAAAAGAATTAGATCAGGCGTTTTGTCATAGCGTAACCATTCGGCTGTTAGATAAAGATAGATTTCAATATGTATCCAATTATGTATCAAGGTCAGAAATAGAGGTTACCTGGTATACAGAAAGATTATCAGACGAAAAGTGGGAGGAATGTTATGGAGATAATTGATATGATTACAAAAAGAAAACTGAAAAAGATGATGAGCGTTTTATTTATTTCGGGATGCTTTTTCATAGGAAATACAAAATGTAAAGGGGCTGATTTAGAATATATTTCACAGGAAACTGCGAATTATGCTGTACAAGAAAGAGGATATGATTTGCCAGTAGATGAAGTCGTGAAAGAAGAAGCTATTGAAGATTGTAAGAATGTTATGAATCAGATGAAAGTCATTTATCAAAAGGCGGATAAAGGGACTTCATCGAATATAGTAGTTTCTGAGACAGTAATGGAAGAAATGCAGGAAGTATTAAAGGAAAAAAATGTCCCCGTTATTACATCAGCACCGTATTCAAATATGGCTAATTATTCTAAAATGGAAGAATTTCTTTTCAGGGCAGAACAGGATCTGACAGGAGATATCGTCTTATATAGGATTAACAGGGATGGTGGGATAGAAAGACTCAAATTCAATTATGATGGGACAGATATGTATTTGCTGGCTGTGAAAGCTGTTTGGGGTATGAACGACAATCCATCTATTGTATATGTTTCGTATACAAGGATAGAAGAATGGAAATATACAGAAAAAGGCTGGTTTGGTTATACGCTATGCGTTCCAAAGTATCCGGAAGTATCAGAAGCGGTTGATGGCAGTTCTATGATAAGAATTAAACCTTTAAGTGATGAATGCAGGGAAGTTTCAAAGAGGTGTGTGTATTTGCTTGGATATCAGGGGAATAATCTTTTATGTTCTGATTGGGATAGATCTGATATGGAAGGGTTAGATTATAATGGTTTATATGAATATTTATATCGAATGAAATACGGGGAGAGATATGAGTTTTCAGGTAACTCAAGTGGAATTCCGGCAGAAGAGTTTGAAAATCTGATAATGGAGTTTTTGCCGATAACAGCAGATCAAATTAAAAAATGGGCAGTATTTGATTCGGAACATCAAACTTATGACTGGGAACGATTAGGCTGTTTAAATTATAGCCCTACTTATTTTGGAACATCTTTACCGGAGGTCGTTGAAATAAGAGATAGCGGAGAGGGAAACAGTGTGTTGGTTGTTGATGCTGTATGTGATACATTTATATGTAATGATGCCGTTATTACAAGTGAGCTGACTGTTAAGTTCAACGATGATAAGAGTTTTAAATATATGGGGAATAAAATTCTGAATAATGGTACGAAAGAAGTTCCCAAATATCAATATAGAATAAAAAGAAAGAACTGATAACAACTATCAGCCCTTTCATATTTGTTAATTCCATATATGTAATTTTTTTAAGATATCAGAAGTGATTTCAAATGCTTTTTTGCCAGTTGCATTAGAATCACTTTGGATATTGGTTGCAAAATAATAGCTGTTATCGGAAGTTTCTACATATCCGATAAACCAGCCGTTGATATCCTGTCCGTTGACACGACCGGTTCCAGTTTTTCCGTAGAAATTACCATTAGGTGTACTGGCAATTTTTATAGCATTTTTAACAGAAAATACATTTTGGAAATTTAGATGGAATTCATTTGTGTTAAATTTTTTTAATAATGTTACTTGCTCTAAAGGCGAGATTTTTAATGAAAAATCGGACCAGTATAAATCCAGATTTGAACTGGTTGTTTGGTTTCCATATTCTATTTTATTCAAAAATTCCTGGACTCTGTTAATTCCGAGCTGCGAATCAATTGCCTGGAAATACCAGTTAACGGAATTTTGCATAGCAGAGTTTAAATCCTGATCAGCTTCCCAGGATGGAAAAGGAAAGGCATCACCATTCCATGTCATGGAAGAGTGTTCTGGTGTGATGATTCCGGATTCCAACCCTAATAATGCATCGTATATTTTGTAGGTAGACTCTGGCGGAATACGTTTGGTGGCTTCTTCAAGATCGTATATTTTCCAGAAATCCAAATTATTGTCATACAAAACAAATGATCCATCATATGTTCCAAATGTTTCGGATATATCTAACAGGGAGATATTTTTGTCTGTATCACTAAAATGATATACGCTTTGAGTAGAGGCATCAACGGATAAAATGGGTGTACATCCAATAAAAACAGCACTAATGACCAGATAAATTATCAATGCTCTCATTTTTTGATAAAGAGTTTCTTTCCTAAAAACGGCGATGTTGAGAATACGTCGTTTCATCTGCCTGAAATTTCCGGACATTCCAACTGCCAGTGGAGAGGAAAAAGAGGATATTTTTTCTGCAAAATTAATCAGTGTAGTTCCATAAGCTTGGTATTCATCAGCAGAAATCATCTGCAATACAGCAGAATCACAGGCTATTTCACGGTCACAGAGAATTTCTTTTAAAGTGTACCAAACAAAAGGGTTAAACCAGTAGAGTATATTACTTATGACCATGAGGAAGCCAATAAATGTATCTTTGTGACGGTAATGCTGTAATTCGTGTAGCAGTATAAAACGCATATCATCAGGATTCAGTTCGGAAATTAAATGGATGGGAATGTAAATTCTGGGATGTATTATTCCGATTAAAACTGGTGATTTTAAAAATGCAGTACTGTAGACTGATACTGGGTGAGAGATTTTAAGTTCCTTTAAACAATTGTAATAAATAGTTTTTACCTGCTGATTTTGAAGCGGGAGAGCAGATCTTTTTATGGAACGTACATAGTTTAATGAATGAAGGGTGAGGACTGACATAATCATAACACCCGTTATCCATATTAGAAAGAGTATGGTATTCAAGCCTCCAGAAAATTGACTACTGATGGAAACTGAAAAATCATTCACCTGGTTTAACAAAATATTTTGTGTATTACTGGTAAGTTCGGATAGCGTGTCGGTACCAGAGTTAAGTCCTGAGTCAGTTTGAAAAAAATGTAACCATGAAAAAAGTTGTGAGCCATGAATCTGTACAGGAAAAAATGGCACGGCAAGTAATAAAAATAAAAGAAAACAGAGATGGTACTGTGTAGTCGCAGATAAATATTTTTTCAGAAGTTTTTTTGTTCCGATTATTACAAGTGTAAAAATACATATGAAGATATTACTGATTAAAAAGTGGATGATCCAGTTGCTCATTCAAAACCTCCTATTTCTGATGTTTTGATAATAAATGGCGTAAGTTATCAATTTCTGTTGAAGAGAGCTTATCGTCTTCAAGGTAAGAAGCCAGCATAGAAGAAAGATTTCCATTATAATATCGCTTTAAAAAAGAATTGCTTTCCTGGCGTATATATTCATCTTCTTGGACTAATGGAGTATAGACAAATACCCGGCTTTGTTTTTCGTAGGAAAGAGCTTTTTTGGAAACAAGTCTCTTGATAAGAGTTTGAATTGTTTTTGGACTCCAGCTGGTAGTTAGAGTAAGTTTTTCTGTAATTTCATTTGTATTGATGGGAGCATATTTCCATACAATTTTCATAACTTCAAATTCGGCTTCTGAAATCTGGGGTAGTGACATAATAAAATCCTCCTGCTAAATCCTACATATGTAATAAATATATTATATTACTTGTAGAAGAAAAAAGTCAAATGGCAGATGATATATAGAATATAAAATTAATAATGTAGAGGCAATAAAGGTGAAAAAGATAGAAATTATTGAGAGAATCACAGATGCTAATGGAAGCATAAGTGAAAACATATTGACTAGCTGGGAACATAAAAACCAATTCATACCGGAAATTATAAGGTTTGGAGAATTAAAAATATATCTACAGGAACGAATTGTTAAAAAGAATGATAGTGATGTTCATCTTTCAAAATATGAATATGATATTTTACTTCTTTTAGCGAAAAGTCCAGGTAGAATATTTGGAAAAGAAATGGTTTATGATTTGGTGTGGAATGAACCTTATTCCGGTGATTATAATGTGGTTATGCGACATATCTGCAATATCAGAGAAAAAATAGAAGATGATCCTGGACAACCATTATATATACAAACAGTACGAGGTGTAGGATATCGGTTTAACGGGAATTTAGGCAGCGAGTGAAATCACTGCCTATTATTATGGTTTTACAAAGAAGGAAGTTTGTTATGAGAAGATCTTTGTATTTCAGGAGCATCCTGTTTGAGATATTTGGACAGATTTTGATGTATCAATTCCAACTCTTTTATTTCTTGCTTAAAGGAAACGTATTGAGTATTTAGTGATTCCTTTCTGGAAATAAGATCTGCAATTTGCGCTTGTAACTTATTGGAATAAAGATGTTTCAGGTCTATACCATTTTCCTGTAAAATATGTTCAGCACCAGCGAAAAGAATAATTTGAGATTCATATTTACGGAAATAACGATCCGGATCTTTGGAACTTTTATAATGGTCATCGTAAATTTTATTTTTCTGATATTGTTTGGCATATTTTAGCATTTCTCGAAGATGACGTATCTGAGACTCGAGAGAAACAACAGAGGTATTTACCTCTTTTTGCTGCATATGTAACAAGGCTATGCGGTCTTCAAGTTCTGAAAAATTATGTAGATTATGTGTGAGCATCTTGTTATATTCAGCAGAGACAATTTTTAAATTTTCCTTATTTGCCCATTTCTGAAGCCCAATGTTTCCTGCTATATTGGGAGCATTGGTATCTATTAATTTGTTATGAACAGAAGGAAAAATAGCTTTTTGACGTTTATTTTCAATGCGTTCTTTGATACGTTCTTTAGGATAATAAGCGGGAATCCTCGGCAATTCAATTACCGAGATGAAAGCGCAGGAGTGTGCGTATCCGCACAAAA
>NZ_JBBMEI010000104.1:0-8259 GCF_040096655.1 Blautia intestinihominis
ATTTGTATGTCCTACAAATAAGATAGCACATTTTGTTGAAGTTTCTTTATATTTTATTTTATCTAGCACAACAAGTTTAGTATAGTATAAAACCAATTTCTTTGCATTGCCAGACATCTGCATGTAGATATTATTTGAGCATCTTATTGTAAAAACTATTTTTATGATGAGGTGCTCAAATAAAATTATTACATATTGAATAGAAGGAAAATTACGGTGAATTCGTATGAATGTAGAAGAAAGATTAAATTGTGCAAACTTTAGAAAAGTGAATAAAGATAATGAAACACTCTGTGCTTTATGTGATTATTATACAATAATAGATAGCACAAATGAAAACGCTTGTGAGCTACATGGAGTAAATTTTGGGAAGAACTTTGACGCATGGTGCCATGTGTGTGCAGCAGTTGACTGTAGTAGATGGGATAAGCTTATCAGTTTAGTGAAAAAACAGGAAGAAGAGGAAAATGCCGCATCTAATAGTAAGAATCAGGAATCGCAGCAATCATCTCAGAAAGAAGGCTGTTATATAGCAACAGCGGTTTATGGAAGTTATGATGCGCCGGAAGTGTTGGTGTTGCGAAAATTCAGAGATAACGTATTAAAAAAATCACGAGGTGGAAGAATGTTCATAAAAATATATTATGCACTTAGCCCGGGATTGGCGGAAAAACTAAAAGATTATACGTTTATTAATAATAAAGTTAGGGTGATTCTTAATCGGATGGTAATTTTGATAAAAAAGAGATTTAAAGATTGATGTAAAAAACTACATAATGCTTCAAAACTATATTTTCGTTCCACTTGATATATTCCGAAAAACCATGGAAAATAAGGGTATAAGCAACAAACTGGATGCATGGCTGGCATTCCTGAGCATGGATTCCCCGGAAATGATCATGGAGCTGTCTAGCAAGTATCCAGAGTTTAAGGCAATGTATGAACATGTATATAACATATGTCAGAACGTGGAGAAGGTGATGAGCATGTATTCAGAAGAATTAAAAATCCTCGACCAAAATACGGTAAGATACATGGTAGATCAGATGCAGGAAGAGATAGACAGTCAGAGAGCGTAGTTGGATAGCCAAAGAGAAGAGATAGACAGTCAGAGAGCGCAGTTGAACAGCCAAAAAGAGCAATTGGTTAGTCAGAAGAACCAGTTGGAAATAAAAGATAAACAACTGGAACAGCAGGAGAAAGAATTACAGAAATTACGCCGTATGCTTGCGGAAAAAGATAAATGAGAGAATATGAGGCTGCCTTTATATAGGCGGTCTCATAGTTCTCTGCAGAGATTTTGACTAATATAAAAAATTTGGAACAAATATGTAATTTTTATAGACTATAATATATTCATAAGACAAATGAATGAAGGAGGGGCAGTACAAAATAAGAGCTTTGTAAAAATTGGATCAGACTTTGGAAAAATTATGCCAGGAAAGAGAGGAAAAGGAATGAAACGAAGTATTTTATCAAGGATGGCAGCATTTTTGTTGATTTTTGTACTGGGATTTGCTGTAGTAGCAGGAAACAATGTTTCGACGGTAGAAGCGGCAGCCAGAAGTTCTTCCATCAACATGAACATTTTCAAAAAGAAAAATGTACGGACTTATCTTCAGGATATGTCTTATGCAGGCGGAATTAATTTTTCCGGGCAGACGCAGTTAAAGAAGAATCTTCCTAAAATTGTCCGTCGAGATTTCCTGTATGCAAACTGGAAAAAATACAAACGTTATCAAACGGGAGTAGATATGCTGGTTCCGAAAAGCGTTGTCCTCAAACATATACAGGATACCTACGGAATCAAAGTAAAAAGTGTGAATCTCCCGGTAAAAAAGGGAAAGTATCTGCTCAAAGAATTGTGGTGGCAGAGTGAAACTGTGATGAAATATTACAACGCAGTCCGCACAAAAACAGGAGCTACGATCACGATCAGGGGCAGTTTGTTTGGCAGATATGCAGGAAAAGAAGTGATTACAGTAAAACCTGCACGAAATTCGATGGGATTTGTAATCACATCCATGAGATATTATAGAGCAGGCAGGTAAAGTTTATTCCGCTTGACATATTCCGAAAAACCATGGAAAATAAGGGTATCAGAAATAAACTGGATGCATGGTTAGCCAAAAAGAGCAATTGGTTAGTCAGAAGAAGCAGTTGGAAATAAAAGACAAACAACTGCAGGAATTACGCCGTATGCTTGCAGAAAAAAATAAATGAATGAAGATGGGAAAGAACAAAACAGGGGCTACGATCACGATCAGAGCCAGGTTGTTTGGCAAGTATGCAAGGACAGGAAGCAAAAATCTTTCCGCACCATCTTGACATATCAGAAATCGAGTGTTATATTACAAATAGAACAAAAGATAAGGGCAGGGGATGCGGGAGTTTATGACCGCATCTTCTTTTCTATACGAATATAACCGGAGGTGGCATTATGGCTAAGAGAGATTATTATGATGTCCTTGGGGTCGGAAGAAATGCCGATGCGAAGGAGATCAAGAGAGCATACAGGAAACTTGCGAAGAAATATCATCCGGACATGAATCCGGGGGATAAGAATGCGGAACAGAAGTTTAAAGAGATCACAGAAGCATATAATATCTTAAGTGATGACGAGAAGAAGAAACTGTACGACCAGTATGGTTTCGCGGCCTTTGAAGAAGGTGCAGGTGCCGGAGGTGCTTATGGCGGAGGCCAGGGATTCCATGGTCAGGGTGGTTTTGGCAGTGGATTTGGCGGCTTCGGCCAGGGCGGCAGCGGCTACCATGAATACCATTTCGAAAACGGCAACATGGGCGATATGGGAGATATTTTTGGAGATATCTTTGGAAATATGTTCCATGGTCAGAGCGGCAGTCAGAGCGGCAGCTTCGGAGGTCAGGGCTTCCACAGCCAGAGCGGATTTGGCGGCTTCGGCGGAAGAAGTACGCAGGCAAAGGGCAGTGATCTTCACTCAGAAGTAAGCGTCAGCTTCGAAGAAGCAGCCTTTGGATGCGACAGAGTGATGAGGCTGTCTGATCCATCTGGAAATGGCGTTATCCAGACACTTAAGGTACATGTCCCGGCAGGCATCGAAGATGGCAAGAGCATCCGTCTAAAAGGCAAAGGAAATCCGGGATTCAATGGCGGTCCTGCAGGAGATCTTTTCCTCAAAGTCAATGTGGCATCGAAACCTGGCTTTGAGCGTAAAGGAATGGATATCTACACAACAGCAAATATTCCATTTACAACAGCCGTATTTGGCGGCGAAGCCAAAGTCACCACCCTGTACGGCGATGTGATCTGCAAGATCCCGGAGGGTACACAGTCCGGACGTAAGATCCGTCTGAAAGGCAAAGGAATTGTTTCTATGAAAGATTCTGCTGTCCACGGCAATCAGTACGTAACTGTACAGATCCAGGTACCGCAGAACTTAAGCCCGGAGGCAAAAGAAAAGCTGAGAGAATTCCAGCAGGTCTTGCGTAAGGATACACAGAAGAGAAGAGGAAGTGCAGCATAAAGCACTTCCTCTTTTTGTATCTGTGTCGAAAACGAAAGAATTTCTTATTTTTATCTTAGCTTTATGAAAAGAGATTATGAAATTTCTGTAAAATCGGATATTTTGGGCATTTTGTGGATTGATTAAATCTTATAAATAGGTATATTATACCTACAGATAAATGAAACAAGAATGTAATGACTGAAACAATAAATTGCCCCTGGCATGCAGCCAGCATATTCGGAAAGGTGATATTTTGAATTATCTGAAGAAATCAAAACATTTGTGGATGATTCCGCTGTATGGGATTTTTTATATGGTATCCTTTATGCTCGTAGAGCGAAGCGATGTGAAAATACATATCATTCATTCGCTGGCAGATGACAAAATCCCGTTCTGCCCGTATTTTATTATTCCATATGTGATGTGGTACTTTTTTCTGATCGGTACAGTGGTTTATTTCGTGCTGTTCTGCCCGGGCAAGAAGGAATATTATCAGTATATTGGCACTCTGGCAGTGGGAATGACCTTGTTCATTCTGGTTTCCTATGTTTACCCGAACGGACAGAATCTTCGACCGGATCTGACCGGGGAGAGCGGTATTTTTATTTCAGCGGTCAGATTTTTGTATAAGATCGACACGCCTACGAATATTTTTCCAAGTATCCACGTATTTAATTCTGTGGCAAGCTGTGTAGCACTTTTCCAGAATGAGAGATGCAGGAAAAATAAAGTATTTACAGCAGCACAGACAGTTCTGACAGTGTCTATCATCATGGCAACCATGTTCTTGAAGCAGCACTGTGTTTCAGATGTAATGACAGCACTGATTCTGAATATCCTGTGTTACCAGCTTTTCTACCGTGTGATTCCGGCAAGGCAGGAGAAGCTTGCAGAAGTTTTTACACGTAAAGAAATCCTTACCGTACCGAATCTTCTGAGTCTTATCAGACTCGGACTTGCAATTCTTTTCCTTGGAATCTGCGAGAGACATGGTATGAGAGGAAACAGACCGGCTCTGACCATGATCATCCTGGCAGCGGCAGCGACCGACTTCCTGGATGGAAGAATTGCGAGATCCTTTAATCAGATCAGCAGGATCGGAAGACTGCTTGATCCACTGGCAGACAAGGCAATGCAGGCAGTGATGCTGGCGTGTCTGATATCACGTTATCCGCTGGTGAAACTTGTGATGATCCTGTTTGTGATAAAAGAAACATACATGCTGGTCGTAGGCTGGAAAGTCATTATGGAGACCGACGCGACCGGGGAAGCTCAGTGGCATGGCAAGCTGAATACAGCAGTTACTTATGTAGTTGTGATGATTTTGACAGCAGGAGTCAGACTTCCGTATTCGACAGCCAATGTGCTGATCGGGGCTTGTGCTGTGTGCATGACGATGTCCTTCGTAATGTACGGGGCTGAATTCCGCGAGGCACTGGAGCGCAAAAACGGTCTGATGGGACCGAAATACCGTAGGAACCTGAGCGGCAGAGACTGGATCTGAATCAGGAGTGCCTTTCAATTTCCCGGAGTAATGTCTGCCGTTTCTCCTGAAACATCAACTGTTCACTGTAATGAAAATAAGGCTCGCATCCAAAAGTGCTGATAAACTGTACCGCCTTTGGATTGTGGCTCAGATCTGAAGTCAGGAAAAGAAGTTCCGGTCCATCTTCAAAGGCTTCACTTGCAAAACGATATCCATTTTCCAGTGCGAGAGAAGTTTGTGCGGCAAGATTTTTGCGATTATCTACCTCGTCACTCAGGGCATCCCTGAGAATGGCGAGGTTTTTTTGTGGATCATTCACCCGCTTCTTACGTGTTTCGACAAGACAGCTTTCCAGAATTTTTGTGATCTGTTCGTTCTGCTCATAGTCCGCAGAAGAAATAAGATGATTTTCCAGCTTAACTTTCAGAGCCTGTTTTCGCTGTATAATGATTTCATCGAGTGTTTCTTCGCGCAGCAGGGCGGCACGGATCTGCTTCAGCGTGTCGTGGAGTGCTGTTGTAAACTGATCTTCTTTCTGGAACTGCTGGAAAAAACTGTTCCACCCATCGAGAAGAAGCCCCGCGACAGAGATTTTTTCATCGGTGGAAGCTTGCTGTACGAGATTACAGCGGTCCTGAAATTCTTCCTCAGAGATACGGCCGGAGAGCAGTTCCGGAATCCGGTAGTCCTGGCGGTATTTTGCATAGAGATCATAATATCCGGCAAAATCCCTGGCAGTTTCCGGTTCCTGAAGATACTGCAGGACCAGGTCTGCGTCCGGTGTGAGATCAAGATCCTCATATCCATACAGAATGGAAGAAAGATCTTCCCATCCTCGTGCTGTGACGAAGCGGACACCGGAAGCAGTGTTTTCTACATGATAGAAACGATCATTATGTAAACTTAAATAAGAAAGGATCGCCGGATGGATGCCCTTTGCCCAGGCATATTCCTTCCACACGGCGAAATCGGGTTCCACATCGATCCGTTTCACACGGTCCAGCGTGACAATGTCGAATTCGCGGGCAGATTTGTTATATTCGACAGGGTTTCCGGCGGCAACAATGACCCAGCCTTCCGGGACAGGATGTGTGCCGAAAGTTTTGTTCTGGAGAAACTGAAGCATGGTCGGGACCAGAGTTTCCGATACGCAGTTGATCTCATCAATGAAGAGAATCCCCTCCTGGCAGCCACTTTTTTCAATCGTTTCATAGACAGAGGCGATGATCTCACTCATCGTATATTCGGTGATGGAATACTCTTTGCCCTGATAATTTTTCTTTACGATAACGGGAAGGCCTACGGCACTCTGGCGGGTGTGGTGCGTGATGGTATAGGCGGTAAGACCGATTCCACATTCGCGGGAAATCTGTTCCATGATGGCAGTCTTGCCGATTCCGGGTGGCCCGATCAGGAGAACCGGACGCTGACGGACAGAGGGCATGAGATACTGTCCGTGCGCGTCTTTACGAGTGTAGATCTGTATCGTGTGGAGAATTTCTTCTTTGGCTTCTTTGATATTCATAGCGTGATCCTTTCTGGATATGCGTAGGTTCAGGATTTTTCAGCATCAAGATATAACTTTACAGCCCATGCAGGAACTTTTTGGTGCATGGATTTTTCTTTATAAAAAACAAAAGCGGTTTCGTAGTCGGTGGCTTTTTCCGGATAGATCCCATCGCCGTCTGTGAAATAGAGAAGTCCCTTGAGATTTTTGAGTTTCCGTTCTTCGCGGAGCTTTTCCACGTATTCAAAAACAGGTCGGAAATCAGTTCCGCTGCGCCCGTGGATACGAAGGTTCTGCAGATAATCCTGCCAGTCTTTTTCACAGGTAATATGTGCCACATCCTGTATAAAGCAGTCACATTGGATGATATAGAGGTTCATTTTGCGGAAAAAATTCTCCTGGTCGCTGAGGATTCCATAAGTTTCTTCCATAAATCGACGGACGGTGTCTGCTGAGCAGGAGCCGGAAGTATCGATCGCGATGACAAGCTCCTCAAGCCGGGTGACTTCCTGGTACTCGAGATATTCGATCAGAGGGATATTTCCATAATGATCAAGCCCGAATATATAGGGAATATAGTCGAAACTCTGGGCATCGGTATGGATTTCTTCCCTGTGGACGGCAAAACGTCTGAGAAAATGGTGAAAATCGTATTTGCCTTTTTCCTCGACAGAGAGTTCTTCCACCTGATTTCCGGGAGCACTGCCGCGTCCGCTGTTGCCGTACAGCCCCATGCCGGCGGCACCGGACATACCACCGAGAGTCTGTCGGATCGTCTCGAGGAATTTCTGGCGGTCGGTGTATTTCCAGAAGTTGTGATCGTCAAGTGGAGTGATGGGTTCAGCTTCAGCAGAAGGTTCTGACGAATCTGGTTGAGAGGAAGAATCTGAGACGGCTGCGTTCTGGAATTCCTGATAGATTTTCATCGGGTCACGTTCCCTCTTTTCATTCTGAAGGATCCTCTGGACAGCCGCATCACAGGCGAGATCCCAGAGTCTGCGATCCGGTGGCACATCCATGATGAGATGAAGGAACAGGCAGTGATACAGCATGTGCAGAAAAAGCTCCTCCAGTTTCGTGGATGATTCCTGGAAGCTTTTTATTACAAAATCAGGGTTGAAATAGATATTCCTGCCGTCAGTTCCAGCAGTTTCGGTATCTTCAGATTCTTTAAAAGAAAAATTCCACAGAAGTTTCCGAAAAAAGGGATATTTTACGGAAAGCTGTTCCCGCGTGAAGTCCCAGATCTTCTGATAAAGGGAAAAATCGCCGGAAGGTTTCATAAACAAAATCCTTTCATACTATAAAATGAACTTCAAAATAAAAGTCAGATTTTCAGAGAGAAAAATCTCTGTCATGAAATCCGAAGGAATCTTTTTTTAACCGGAGAAGAAAAGCAAGGATCTCGGTCCGTCCGCAAATGGAAGCTTCCTGGATAAACTGTTCCAGTGCGGGAGCAGTCAGCGGGGCAAAAGCGCATAAATTGCGGATACGTGCCAGATCACCGCCATGGATCAGTTCAGTCATGGCAGGACGGAAACGGGTCCGCAGATAACTCTGATAGCGGGCTTTCCAGTCAGGATCCTCTGTTTCGATAAAGCGTTTCAGGGCAATTGTAAGTTTCTGCTTCTCCTGCCCGGAAGAGAGAAAAATCTGCTCATAATCAGTCATAAAATTGCTCCTAACATAAGATAAATATAAGTTAACTTGTTGTGCTAGATAAAATAAAATATAAAGAAACTTCAACAAAATGTGCTATCTTATTTGTAGGACATACAA
>NZ_JBBMEI010000105.1:0-8247 GCF_040096655.1 Blautia intestinihominis
GGAAAAACCACGGATTTTGCTAAAAACAGCTCCTGCCACAGAACTACGATCGCTCATTTCCTTAATTCCGGGAAATGGAATGATCCATTACTTTCAGATGCATTAAAACAAGCTGTTATTGAGATTATTTATTCAGAAGCTGCACGTACCAGAAATCCTGTTTTCTGCATTGTGGATGATACGATAGCTTCAAAGACTAAGCCTTTGTCGCGGGCATTACATCCAATTGAAGATGCGTACTTTCACCAGTCTCATTTAAAGAAAAAACAAGATTATGGACATCAGGCAGTTGCTGTTATGCTTTCCTGCAATGGCATTGTCCTGAATTATGCTTTTGTAATGTACAATAAATCAATTTCTAAAATTGACATTGTTCAAAACATCGCAAAGGAACTGCCTGCTCCACTAGTAATGTCTTATCTCCTTTGTGACTGCTGGTATGTTTCAGAAAAAATAATCAATACCTTTGCGCAGAAAGGGTTCCATACCATTGGTGCTTTGAAAACAAACCGTCTGCTGTATCCATCAGGAATGAAAAAGGAACTCAGCGAACTGGCTGCCGAATTGTCCGTTACACATAATGGATTTGACCTTGCGACAGTCAAAAAGCGAAAATATTATGTGTACCGATGGTCAATTGAAATATTTTTCCGCCAGTGTAAGGATAAAATGGCACTGGACGGCTATCAGCTGTGTTCTGCACAGAGGATCAAAAGGTATTGGCTGCTTATGTCACTGGCACATTTCATGTGTATAGCAGGAACTGGTGAGTTCTGCTCTTTCGAGACCGGATATCACAAGATCTGCGGCATTGTTCAATTGGAAAAGTATCGATATCTTTTCCAATGTGCAAAGGAAAGCGATGATTTTGACTCATTTATAAAATTAGCAGGGTAGTTTTGTGCAATTTTTCAAATTTACTCATTTATAGTTTAGTATAAGTATATGAGTTACTGTTTACTGTGATTTAATTTTATCACAGCCACTTCAATGTTTCACGTGAAACATTTTAAAAATTTCAAGATATTCTTCTTCCACTACTTTAAACGGCCGCACCGTATAATCCAGATCTATGTGCAGTTTCGGCTTTTCTGTCTCCTGTTTTTCATCCAAAAGTGTTTCCAGATCGTACCACAATAGATCATCATCTATTATTTTGATCTGTGTTTCTTCCTCTGGTGTAAGTGGTGTTCCGAGGAATTTACCGTATATCACTTTCAGTAAATCGTCCTCTATTTTTCTATATGCGGACATCTCCTGCTTTAAAGGTCTTGGCACATCTGACATATAACATTCACTGGCATCGTGTAAAAGGCACGCCAGCACCAGACGTTTCGACAATCCTCTTGCATTTGCTTCTTTTGCACAGCAGATACAATGTTCTCCTACTGACCAGAATGTAGTGACATGTCCATTCCCCCGGCAGATCATAGGCAAAGCATGGGCAATATCCTCGATACAGATCAGATCGGGATCAGGATTTACAGGGTCAAAATGCCGCCTTGTATACGTTGTTATATAGCTCATCTATATTATTTACCTTTCCTCCAGCAAAATGTCATTTAGGGCATCATACGCGTCTTCTAAGGCATCCAGAGCTTCTGTCATAGTATCCAGTTTTTTCTCTTCTGCGCCTTCATTTTCATATTGCTCAATCATATTTGCAAGAGATGCCTTCAATGTATTGAGATTATTTGTAAGTTGCAAAAGACGTTTATCTTTGTTTTCCGATGAACCAATTTTTACGATTTTTGCCATAATCATCCTCCTTGTCCAGTTATTATTTGCGTATACTCTCACTGTAGCTGCACTTATTATAGCATATATTTATTCGTTTTTCCCGACAAATGTGCAAGCATCCCTTATACTTTGCTGGCAGCTTTTCACAGGCACCATTCACAACCAAGTTACTACGGACAATTACATATCATACATTTCATACTTATCAAGTATGTATTTTACCTTTACATCTATGTAAAAAGGGTATAACATAAAAGATACTATATACAATGTAAAGGCAGGGAAAATTTATGGACTATTCTATCAACACCAAATGTGTTCAGGCTGGTTATACACCTGGAAATGGAGAACCACGGCAAATTCCTATTTACCAGTCAACCACCTACAAATATGATACCAGTGAAGACATGGGGAAACTTTTTGATCTTGAAGCAGAAGGCTATTTTTACTCAAGACTTCAGAATCCCACAAACGATTATGTTGCAGCCAAGATTGCAGCTCTCGAAGGCGGTACCGCCGGAATGCTGACTTCTTCCGGACAGGCAGCAAACTTCTTTGCGATCTTTAATATCTGTGAAGCAGGAAGTCACGTTGTTTCTTCCTCTTCCATTTATGGTGGAACCTATAATCTGCTTGCCGTCACAATGAAAAAAATGGGTGTAGATGTGACTTTTGTCGATCCGGACTGCACTAAGGAAGAACTGAATGCAGCTTTCAAAGAAAATACAAAAGCAGTTTTCGGAGAATCTATTGCAAACCCGGCGCTTACGGTTCTGGATATTGAAAAATTCGCCAAAGCTGCTCATGCTCATGGTGTACCGCTTATCGTAGATAATACTTTCCCAACACCGGTAAATTTACGTCCGATCGAATGGGGTGCTGATATCGTAACTCATTCTACAACCAAATATATGGATGGTCATGGAGCCGCACTTGGCGGCGCGATCATTGATGCCGGTAAATTTGACTGGATGGCTCACGCTGACAAATTCCCTGGGCTCTGTACTCCAGATGAATCTTATCACGGAATTACATACGCCGAGAAATTTGGCAAAGAAGGCGCATTCATCACTAAATGTACTTCCCAGCTGATGCGTGATCTCGGTTGTGCTCAGTCACCACAGAGCGCCTTCATTCTGAATCTTGGTCTGGAATCTCTTCATGTCCGTATGCCACGTCATGTCGAAAACGGACAGGCTGTTGCAGAATTCCTTGAAAAGCATGACAAAGTAGAGTTTGTAAATTATCCCACTCTTCCATCCAATAAATATTACGAGATCGCAAAAAAATATCTTCCAAACGGAGGATGCGGTGTTGTTTCCTTCGAATTAAAAGGCGGTCGTGCTGCCGCAGAAAAATTCATGAAGAATCTGAAACTTGCAGCAATCGAAACTCACGTTGCAGATGCAAGAACATGCTGTCTGAATCCTGCTACTTCCACTCACAGACAGATGAACGACGAGCAGCTTGCCGCTGCGGGAATTCCAGCTGGACTGATCCGTATTTCCTGTGGTCTTGAGGACAAAAACGATCTGATCGCAGATATTGCCCAGGCACTCGAAGCAATTTAAATGTTTCACGTAAAACATTTATTTTCTTAAATAAAAAGATGGAACTGTTATCATTTGAATTATCATTCTGATACAGTTCCATCTTTTGTTTCTGTTTATAGATTTTTTAGTTGATTCCAGAAAAATTATTCCTGTTCATCCTCATCCATTTCCCAATGCAGCATGTGAAGTATTTCCTGCAATTTATCCAATGTCTTCTCATGCCAGATCACGAGGATTGCAGCTACTGCAGCTGCGAAAGATATTCTGCAGACAGCTTTACGGATTCGCATTTTGCGTCTGGCATCTTTCATTCCAGCCTCATACAGAAGGTATCCCATTCTGTCCTGCTTGGATTCCATACATGCGGTGTAATCGTCCACAACCTTGCGATCCTTCTCTGACAGTTCCATCTCATTCAGCTTCTGTTCCAGTCCCAACAGCTCATCTGTGTCCTGTCTGACCCATTCATCTTTTCGATAGATTCTGTCTTCTGCCCGCCATCTCAGTTTTTCAAGTTTTTTGCTCATTTCCATTCACGCTCCTTTTTTCATTTATTATATCATAAACAGCCCTTGATCTTATATATTTTTACGACATTTCAAAAATCACGATTCTCTCCCTTGGGTCCTGTCCCGGAAATAGATCGTTACAGGAAATTTCATCCACAAACATCAATTCATCTATCGTCATCAAATACGATATATATTCATCTGACGGATAGTAAAAAAACAATTGAATCGCTCTGGGATTCTGATAATAAGATTCAAGGATCCTGGCCATTACTTTCTCCAGAATTTCCACGGAAAACGGATTAAAGAAATACATACGGTCTGCATTCTCCGGAACCGCAAAAGTTTCCGCATTCGCCAGTTCTATCGAAACTCTGCTGCCTGAAACAGCTTTGTCTTTGTTTTCTACGACCTTTTGATAAATACGTTCGTCGTATTCTATTCCTATCGATCTGCAACGGGTCTGATATGAGAGAAAAAAATCTACCCGCCCCTTCCCACATCCATAATCAAGAAGTGTATTATTTTTTCTGATATATCCTGTATTCGCCAGACGTTCCAATACAGAATACGGTGTCGGCTCATATGGATATCTGTACTGATCTGAATTAGAATCGTCTCTTCCCATCGTCTGAATATGCAGAAGTTTATCCCATCTTGTTTCGTTTTTATCCTGTTTCATATCGCTTATATACTTCCTCTGATCAGATAATAATTCCTTCCAGATGATCCAGCTCATGCTGGCAGATCTGTGCTGTCCAGCCACTGAGTTTCTGTCTCTGCTTCTTCCAGTTCATATCCAGATATTCCACTTCTATATTCTCATAGCGCGTAGTTTTACGTACTCCCGTAAGTGACAGGCAGCCTTCCTCTGTCTCATATGGGGTATCTTTTTTGATCAGAACCGGGTTAAACATCACCACATCTACAAATCCCATATTTACAATGATCACACACTTATTCACGCCGATCATATTCGCAGCCATTCCCACACACGCTTCCTTGTTCGCCCGAAGTGTGTCCTGCAGATCTATCCCTATCTGTATATCCTCGCGCGTAGCCTCCTCTGCTTTACGTCTCAGGAAAAATATATCTTTTACGATTGGTTTGAGCATATGTCATCTTCCACCTTTGTCTGTATTTATTATGATCATTATAGCAGATTTTCCTCTCAAGCATGACAGAAATATAAAAAAGCGAAATTACCTCAAACTCTACATTCAAAGTAATCTCGCTTCAAGATAAACGTCCCGTGCGGGAATCGAACCCACATCAGACGCTTAGGAGCAAGGCACTCGGCATCTTCCTCCGGGACTATTTATGTTTTATACTGTCTTTGAAAACCCCTGATTTACGGGCTTTCTTAGCTCTCGTGGGCACTTCGCTGTCAGCTTTTATATCGTCCTTGAAAGCTCCCGTTTCAGGCATAAATGTTGGCATTTTGTTGGCATGAGCTAATAAAGTTCTCAGTACCGGATTGCCAGTCACTGTGTAGATGGCGCTCAAATCCTGCGCCAATCAATCTATCGGCTACCGACTCCGTACTTTCGCGGAATTGGTAACTCTATTAAATTTTCATCTGTTATAAATGGTCTACTTCTACATTATGCCTCAAAACTGAGGTGTTGTGTATATAAATTTTACGTCAATGGAATACTATTTGGTCTATAACGCTGATGCCTTGCTATTTCGTAAGCGCTCAGCAGACAACTTGCATAAGTACTGAGTTGGTAGGAAAGTTGGCACCTATTTGTTTATAACTTCTATAGGCAATTGTTCTTTTATCTTATCAACTACCCAATCTTGCAAATAGTAACTATTCAGTATGTTCTTAGAATACTTCTCAACGCCATCCGCAGTCAACGTAATCAAAATCTCTGTAAAAAACTTTTCCCAACTTTCATATTTTTCACATTCGACATATTCAGGAATATTATCTAAAATCTGAATTAATTTTTCGGACTTAAGAATACCAGATTTCAAAATCAAATATTCAAATGATTCTGGAAGCCATAATGAAATTCTTCGTTCTGTTTGTATCTGAAATGAACTTATGCAAGTTTCAATTAAAGAGCCAAAAGCAGCCCCATCAGCTATTACCAATGTATCTCCTAATCCCAGTTCTTTTACACATTTAATGAGATTCCCATTTCCATTAGAACTGGTAACATTACTATTCTTAAATGCGTGCATCCAGAACTGATATCCTGAATTACTATCCTCTGTAACAACATTCTGAATTTTGTTATTTTCTATAATAGGATAATTGCTATATATTTCTTTGAATTCATGATAAGATTCTTTTATATCTGTACGCTTTCCATCCGTAATAATTTCATAAATTTCATGAATGCTATAAGGTAGCATCTTCAATGGTGCACGAGTTACAAAAACAAAATAATTTCCAGATTCTTTTACATAACTGGCAAATTCCTTTGTAAATACAAATTCATTATTTTCTTCAATAAAAATAACTGTATTTTTTAACGGATATAATGCATCCTTCCAATCACGTCCCACTTCATCTCGAATATATACATAATATGATGCATTTGTAGAAACAGCATATCCTGACTGCCTTCCAATTCTCAAGTATTCATATAAAATACGTAAAAGAGTAGTCTTTCCTGTTGCACTGTCACCTTTTATAATGGTAATATTTCTTCTAATGGAAAATTCAAATAATACTTTTTTACTCTTAGCCTTAAACCAGTAACTTCCTTTCATCTTCCATCTCCTCTGCTTCCAATAATCCTTCTACATATTCTGCAGAATTGCATACAATCTTCCCTGTATTCATAATTTGAATTTTAAATTCACCTTCAAACCGCATTATATGTTGCAAATATACTGTCAGATCCTTTTTCTCTGCAATCTTTAAAATCCATTTTGCGCAGTTATCTCCACAATTAGACATGTTGTAAATAAAAGAATCATCCTTCAACATAAGAATCAAAACTTTCACACCACCAGACAATTCGCGTGGCGTTATGGCTCCCAGTATAGGACTGTCAATAACATGTGAACTGATAACTGTGCAATGATCCACATCCTGAATCATTTCTTTTACAAAACTATCTTCAATCCATTCATCTTCATATACATTATCAAAATACGAAGGTGCATCTTTCATGTATTCGATATTGGCATAGTACCATATTTTTAACATTCTATCACGACCTCTCTGTTCTTAATATATTGTTTATCAATATCCATCTCTATAATTGATTTTACTCACTTTTGAAATCTGCGCGTTTTATCCTTTAGTTAAATATATAACTGTTTACGCACCATTATTGATGTATATTCAAGCCAATTCTGTCCCTTACACATATTCTAATTATAACGATTTTTATCTTTCATGAAAAGTTCAATTTTCCAGATTCTATCTCATTTCTCTTTATATATGAGTAATATTTCCATTTTTCAAGTTTTATACGCCTGTTTCCGAAATTTTATTTCTAATATCGCATTATATATCTTTCTATTATGTTTTTTTAATATTCACATCACCACATCAAATCTCCAACCACAATCACCATGGTAAATCATTTGTTTTGTCATGCCACCATCAATACAGATGTTTTCACCTGTGATAAAGCCTGCTTTTTCAGAGCAAAGAAACAGTACCATATTGGCAATATCCATGGGATTTCCGACACGATGAACCGGCTGCTGCACTGCATCTGCTCCTGTATATTCGGTAAAGTCAGTATCTATCCATCCCGGAGAGATTGAATTGACTCGTACTCTTCCTGCAAGACTGACTGCCAACGCATGCGTTAATGCTGAAATCCCACCCTTGGCTGCAGTGTAACTCCATATAAAATTCTCCCCCAAAATCCGCTTTCTATTTCTGTTGCCACAACATTGTGTATTCTTTTTCACCAGTAGCTTCATCTAAACCTTCACATTGAATATCGAACCCTTCTCTTTGGTAAAAAGAGAGAGCTCTGGCATTCTTCTGGTATACGTTTAATCGTAACCTAATTTTTTTATTCTTGATATAGTCTAATAAAAGTTTACCTATACCACATGACTGCATTTCATTAGAAACAAAAATCCCTTCAATGTATTCGTTACTTAGTCCTACAAATCCCTGAATCATTTTATTATCTTCATACACATAGACTTCCGCTTGTGACATCATTTCCTTCACTAATTCATAATTACTTGTCCAATATTGCTCAGGAATAAAATCATGTGCTTTTAAATTTGTCTTTAACCATATGTCAGCAACTCTATTAATATCTGGGTTCTGCATCTTTCTGATCATAACGACTATCCTCCATCAGCTCTCGATTTCAGAGCTTCATTTCTAATACTGATTTTACCGTACTTTTTAGGCTCAGTCCATCTTTTATCCCTAAGCAATATCGCTTCCATTTCCTTTCTGCCGGACTGTTAGTCCCTTTTCTTGAATAACTGCGTGTCGCATTCTCGTT
>NZ_JBBMEI010000106.1:0-7962 GCF_040096655.1 Blautia intestinihominis
ACAAAGAATGGACAACCCGGAGGGGCAGGTTACTTACCCTATTTACATAGGACGGCTGGGCTACCTACCAGCTCTAGCATATCTTAAAAATATGCATTGCGTTTTTATCTTGTTTTTATCATATAAAGTGCAATATCACACAATATATCCTTACAATTTATATATTCTAATTCCTATAGTAAATCTATACAATCATCTTTTCCATTGATAGTACGAGATGATTTTAACATAATACTTTATCTGCTTTCAACACATAATCATGGGAACATATAATTCTGCTTCTCTGAATGATATCACCTCTAACAGAACAGTTTCCTTTTGCACAGCCTTCTATCGGTGTAAAATTTTCGCAGGAACCACATTTTCTGCATTCCTTTTTCATTCCACGTCCATCGCACCGGATCATTTCATAACCAACAATGTATTTTTGCAGTTCATCTTCCGGGATTGTTTTTTCCAGCTTTTCCCCTGCATCATTTCTCAGTTCAAAATGAATATCCTTGCCATTTATGTCTGCTTGCAAGGCTATATTATTATTTAAGAGACCTTCCTCGTTTAACTCATTGATTTCTTCACAATCCAGATTTTCAATAAATTGCAAAATATCTTCCATTATGTCCACAGACAAGCCATATCCTCCAGAGCTGTATTCATAGAATATATTTCCATAATAATCGCCTTCTTTTAAGGTTATCGCAATCACATAGTCCCTGGATTTGTAATCATCAGATAGATCATGGTACATTTTTGTCTTCTCCTTATACTGATATCTGTTCTGGTTTTCTTCCCTATACTTTTCATTTTTTATTTTATCGACTGCATTTTGTTTTTCTATCTTTGCTTCCATTGCAGCATAACCATTTTGCTTAAATTTTTCTATCAGCTCGTCCCCATAACAATCACGAAATTCTTCTCTACATTTCTTTAATGCATCCAGTTGTGTAGATAAAAACTCATCAAAGAAGCTTTCCGGAATATGTAGCCTGCTTGAAAATTGTCTTTTTCTCTTTGGTATCGTTCTTTGAGTGCTGGCATATCCCAATACTCCCATAGACACATCTAACACCCCTGCTAGTTCTACCGAATTTAATTCATATACTTTTTCAATCGCATCATAAATATTTATTTCTACACCGACTCCCTGTTCATCCTGTTGTAAAAGATCCAGAAATTTTTCATAACTTATTTTACATTGATCATAAGGTTTCTTAATATACCAAGGTGCTTTTTTCGTAATCTCGGTATAATACTCCAAAGAAGCTTCCCAGTCATCGCACTCTTCGCCTTCCTTGCATGTAGTATACATGCCGCACACACCATTGGAATCAAATCCACACGTTTTACAAATCTTATCAATTCTCACACTTATCACCTCTCAATCCATCAACATTTTTCTGCATAGATAAATTTTTTCATCAATTCTTTCCTTGTAATTATACACTTTTTCTGCTGATATTGCTATCTGCAAGGATATTTGAACTTACTATTGAACTCTTCTTACTGAAAAATATAGATACTCAATTTGAATATTTTTTTCGACAATTACGTAGTATTTCTGTCTGAAGATTCTTATTGTCCTTTTTGGGGGCTTATAAATAAATTTTATTATATATTTATATGATTTTATACTGAAAACTTCAAAATAGAGATACTATATTTATATTCAAGGAAAAGAAATCGAAAATATGCACAACATTACCATTTTTTCCAAATACGATCTTTTTTACCTAATTACTCAAATCTTACAGTATCTGTTTTCTAGTAATATTATGTTTTTTCATAGCCTTATAAATGCTCAAAAAATCATTGAAAAAACCGTAAAACGTGCTATAATTATTCTCCGTTATTGAGCAAAGTACTAATTGACATCCAAATATTTTTCAGAAGGACAATTATGCGTAAAAAATGAATTAAGAATAATACTTATGTGAACGTTATTGCTTACATTGATAATAATCGTCAATTTTAGCATTTTTGCGTCAAATCAAAATATTGATTAATCTGATATAAAAATATCCTCATTACATGATAAAGAGAGATTATCTTTGAATGTCGCATCATTAGGCAATGACTTCTTGTTTAAAAATTAGTAGGAGATATAATGGAAGATGTAAATGCAATACACAGAATTTTCAAAAATTTAAAATATGAAATGGATAATAATGGTTGGGTCTATCAATGGCATTTAGGTGATGAAGAACCTATAAAAGTAACTCATAAATTTTACCCACCTGTATCCTCTGAAGAATTTCAGTTATTTGAAAAACACTTCCCCAACATGAAACTTCCCGCTTCGTATAAAGCCTTTTTATCTTGTTCAAATGGAATGGAGCTTTTTTGTGGAGAAGAGGGTAGTTCTCTAGTCAGCTGTACCATCTACTCTTTAAAAGAAGCTCTTAATCAAAAAGAGGTTTGGAATAATACACCCATTTTATCTGATCCAGAATTCACCTATCATCTTCCCGTTCTTTTTCTGCAAGATATAGGTGATATAACCATGGATTTACAAGCTGTATTAGAAGGTAGAGAAGATTATTTATGTTATCCAGCTCCTGACACCGATCGTTTTAACCTTCCTTTTAATGAATGGTTGGAGCGCTATATTGTATGCCAGGGACATGAATTTTGGTTTTTCTTAAATCCGTAACTACCAAAATACTTTCTCTATATTTTTATTTAAAAATATATGTTTATGAAAAACACTCTGACTACTAATAAGTTGGAGTGTTTTTATAATTCATATTATATTTATAGATTTACTCTCAGTGCTACACATTCCGGGGGTTGAGGCCGTCCCCAAAGTGCGTTTTGATATCCAAACGCTATGCTTGCCAGATACTTCCGAACACTTTTTAAGGAAACCATACCATCCGTCCAACCATTTTATATTAATTCTCATCCATATTATCTTTCTTCTCCATCAGCTGTTTCAGCTTTTTATTTATTTTGCTTCTATTCTCCTCCTGTAATTTTCCGCAGAATAGATAGCAAAATTTCAGTGCAAACCACCAGATATACAAAGCTTTAAAGCTCTGGAATGCCTGATCATCCAGCATTCCATGTGCCACATTGTTGCGCATGTTAAATCCAAATTTTGAACAGAAAATCGTATTTAAAGCAAATATAAGGTCTTCATCCAGGCTTTCTTTTACTCCTTCCAATTCTAAGACAGCGTGCATTGGTTTTACTTCTTCAATCCCTTCTTCATTCATGTTGTAAACAGGTTCTCCACATTCCACTGCCAGATATCTTACTGCATTTTCTATCTGTGGAATCAGGATACTTAGCGCCGTCAAAAAATCTCCTGAAAAGCCAAACATAAGACCCTTGGTATACGATTCTTTTCTCCCCTCTGGAATCGCACAACTTACATCTACAATCTTTTTTACATCACTCTCTTCGATCACAAATCTGGAACGAATATATTCAAACGTATTTCTCACCAGAATCTGTGCAAAATAATCCATCTCCATGGCTGCTGTCCGCTCCATATTATCCTTAAGCGCACCTTCATCGATTGTTCCATCAGGCTTTTTCACAGGCCTGCTTTTAGCAATTAATTTTCCTCCTTTTCCAAGGATTGCCGCTGGAAATATCGTGTTCAGGATCCCAGTCCTATTTAATACTTGATTCTTTACCTTTTCTCTTACCGGAATCGGAAGAAATGAAGCAAAATAACATAATGCCTCTTCTTTATCAAGATCTTCCAGTTGGCGGAACAGTTCTTTTACAATGCCGCTGGCATCCTGTTTATCACTCCATACCATCATCTCCGAAAGGGAAGCTTCTTCTATCTGTGCTATTTCCTGCAACAGTGCCTTTCTTTCTTCTTCCGTACCCTGTATGGTCTTTAACAACTGAATAACCTCTTTCAAATAGTGAATCTTTCTCATTAAATTTCCTTTGGAAGAGGCCCCGGCATATTCAGCCTCCATCCGGATAGCCTGAATCTTACGTCTTCGTATCGCAATCAGTTTAGGTTCAGTAATACACTTTTTCTTCTGCCAGTTATTTTTTCTGCAATAGAGTTCTTCCAACAGATCACAAAACTTACCAATGAGCGGTGCATCACAGCTATTATCATCGTAAGTTTTCAAGATATTTTCCACATAAGGGATCAGATATCCTGTATCCACTTTTTCCTCCATGGCAGTTTTTATCAAATATCCAATTTTTGCGTGGCTGCTGTTATCATACTCTTCTAATACTTTTATCAGCAGATTCTTTCGCACCTCTTCATTGATTTCCTTGCTTCGGATTTTTTTAGAGATAAACAAGATCCGGTTTATAGCCATGATATGATCTGCAAATGCACCGGTGTTCTTCAAGTGTTCGTAATAAGCCGTTTCTGCTATTTTAGCATTTGAAAAATCATTTTCCACAACCCATAAAAAATCCGATATCTTTGCCTTGTTGATCGGTGCGATGGGATAGCTTCGGATTTCCTCCAGCAATGCCTGATACTCTTCTCTATTTATATCTTTCCGATTCCAAATGCTGCGGGCATAGGAAAACGGTACGTCTTTAGGCGTATCAATCCATCGTTCCACAATAATATCCACCAGAAGATTCCTGAATTCCCCATCCATCGGTCCGCAGAAATCTGTCAGTGCTTTCTCTGCCGTTTGAAAATTAGGTTCTTTTAAAATCTCTGCGATCCGTTCTGCCATTTTTTCTGCCATACATATTCCTCCAACCTTTTTCTATAGGAAAAGTATAACGTATTTTTCTTTTTCCTGTAAAGCAGAAAGACCTGAAAATCCAGGTCTTTCGGTCATCATTGATTAGAAATTGAAATTCACACTCTATTTTATATCCTTGGAACCCATAGAAGCCGCCCATCCAGCCTGAATCCTTTGTATTACGCTTCCATCCCGTGCATCGATCGTAAGGAGTGGAACACCTGCAGCATCCATCGTCACGTCTCCCATGACCGGTCCATCCTCCCCATTTCCGTACTCATACTCTGGCTCTTTGGATGTCCAGGTTCCATAAAAATCCCACACCGGGATCAGGACTGCTTCGGTATCGCTGCCTTCACTGTCTGGCATGCACATATAACCCAGCTGTACCTTTGTTATGGTTATCTCCGCACTCTGTGCATCAATGGACGGATAACGGTAGTGGCTTCCTCCATCGACAGAGATCAGCCGATTCTTGTCTTCTGTCATGACCTGCAAAGTGATCGTTTTTTCAAAGATATCCTTGACCTCATCAAAAGGAAGTAGGAACAGCCTTTCATCGGAAGCATTCGATGCTTCTATGGGATTTCGGTGCAGAAAACTCTGAAGTGTCCCACTGCAAAAGTCCATCGTCAGTACTTCATTTTCCCATCCTTCAGACTGTCCTTCATGAAGTGTTCCATCTTCGTTTTCCCATTCAAGAGCCTGTTCATTAACAGGCAGAGAGGTTTCCCTCACATAATTAACCGGAACCCCGTCTATCATCCGTTCAAAAATGAAGTCATCTTTTTCCAGGGTAGTGCTTCCTTCAGTAAGTGCTTTTGAGGAACTTTCAAATATCTCCCAGTTTCCGGACACAAGACCTGAAACCTTCTCCTTTGCTTCCTTTTCAGATACTTTCCCGCTTCCTGCCTTTATATAATTTTGAAAGCGTTCTTCCCTTTCTTTTTTCTCACTCGATTCCAGGGTCATGTCTCCACAATCGTCAAAGATAAACTTCGCTATCCCAAATCCGAGTTCCTCCACATCCGATACCTGCTCACTCTGTGTATAAGAATACCGATAGGTCAGTCCATCTACTGTATATGTCCCCGCCTGTTCGTTCTCATTCTTCTCTTCCTGCATGGGCTGTCCTTTTCCGAATGTGTCTTTTATTTTATTCTGTTCTTCTTCAGGAATCGCCACCCTTTTTACTTTTTTTAAACAGATTGCATCTACATCCGGGACTTTTACCGGTGCATCCGCTGTCAGGGTAAAATTCATCGGGGTTTCTTTATCCTCCCGGTCCGCTGATCTTAGATCTGCTTGGATTGTTGTCTGGTATGTTTCCGGTGCCTCTACCTGTTCTGCGACGGTTTTCTGAACTGTTTCCTTTTTCTCTTCATTTTTCTGTTCTGTCTGATTCTTTTCTTCCACAACAGCAGACTGGACAACACGGTCACATCCGGATAATGTCAAAAGATTCATACACAGAACGGCTCCCATAAACATTCTTATTTTCTTCATCCTTTTTCCATCCTTTCCTTTCGGTATTAAAAAAGGTACCCTCTTCTTATGAGAAAAGAGTACCATATTGCTTCGCCGATGTATTCATCAAAATGTAAACAAATTGTAAATCAGAAGATGGCTCTTACCGTGGTCCCCTCTCTCTGTCTGCTTTCGATTTTCAAGCATCCGCCATGGATTTCAGCCACCTTCACACAGAGTGCCAGCCCAAGTCCGGATCCGCCTTCTTTTCGGCTTCGTGATTTGTCCACCATATAGAATGCATCTGTGATCTTTCCCAGTTCTTCCCCCGGGATCCCCATTCCGGTATCCGACACCTCAAAGATCTTTTTTCCAGCTTTCTCATAAGCCTTTACCCAAATGCTTCCACCGGCATCCGTAGCCTTTAGGGCATTGTCGATCAGGTTTATCAGAAGGCTTTCCATCAGGGCCGGATCCATTTTCATGGAAAAAGCTTCACATTCCATCCTGAGGTGCACCGTTTTCTTTTCTGCCTGTTCTTTTTCCATGTCTATGACATGGTTTAAAAGATCACCTGCCGTGGTCATTTCCATCTGTATGGCATGGTTCTGATAAAGCCCCAGCATCTGCAGCATCTTCCCGGAAAGAGCCTCCAGGCGTTTTCCCTCCCGGTTGATATGTTCCAGTGCCCGGTCTTTCTGTTCGTCTTTCAGCTTTACATGACGCAGGGTATCCGAATACCCGATAATGGATGTTAACGGGGTACGCATTTCATGGGAAAGTGCCCCCATGAGCAGCTCCTGTTTCTCTGCCACTTCCTGTAGCTTCTCCATCTGTTCCACAGTTCTTCGCATCATCATATAAATAAAAAGGCCGGCGATCAGGAACACAGACAAATAAATTCCCAAAAACCAGACAGCGGTCTGTCTCAGCTCTGCAAAAAGCCCTGTGACTTCCCGAACAGAGAGGACTTCGTATCCTTCCGGTCTGGATAATGGTTCCAGCTGGAGAAGGAGGTATTTCTGTCCCAGTTTCTGTATCTTGTAGGCATAAGGATCTCCTTCATCCTTTAAGCCTAAGTTTTCGAGCCCCACAACTTTATAATCTGTCAGGTTTTCAATGACGGCATTGCTTTTTCGGTCGATGAGAGCCATGCCTTCCCCACAGCATCGCTGGAACTGAAAGCCCATATAAGCCCGCTTTCCAGTCTCGGACATCTGCTCATATTTGCTGTTATCCCAAAATTGTTCCAGGAGTATCTTGCCATTTTCCAGCTGTCTTCCGTAGGTCTCTGCAGCATTATTGAGGCTTCGTTTTCCTGTGATATAAAGACTTAGCGTTCCCACTGGGATCAGGGCACATAATAGCGTTACCAGCATAAGAAGTACCGTTCGTTTCCACAGCTTCATCCTTATTCCTCCAGACGGTATCCAAGTTTCGGGATCGTCCTGATCTCATCATAAAGTTCCAGCTTTTTTCTGAGCTGTCCGATATGGACATCCACCGTCCTGCTTTCTCCCAGGTAGTCTTCTCCCCAGACCCGTTTTAACAGTTCTTCCCTTCCAAGCGCAATATTCTTATTTTGCAGGAGCAGCACAAAGAGGTCATATTCCATTGGCTTTAGGCTTACCGGAAGCCCGTCTTTGTAGACCTGATGGCTTTGCATGTCCACCAGGATGTTCCGGACCGTTAAGACTTTCTTGGCCCGTCCCGTCCTCTCCAGTACCTTCTCAATGCGTACCAGAAGTTCCAGCATCTCAAAAGGTTTTACCATATAATCTTCCGCACCCAGCTTTAATCCCTTCACCTTGGA
>NZ_JBBMEI010000107.1:0-7884 GCF_040096655.1 Blautia intestinihominis
TCATAACTGGATAAAGTTGACTGACGTATACCAATAGCTGCGGAAAAGTTTTTTTGATTCATCTTCAGATCAGTTCGCAGCTCTTTTATTTTTTCTGAAATAGATGATTCCTGCATATTATCCACCTCCTTAAAAGCTATGATTAGTATATCACAAATGATAAAAATCAACAATATAGAAAAATATCATTCATGATGATAAAAATTATTGACAATGATTATTTAAAATGATATAGTATCAGTGAAAATGATAATTATAGACAAGGAGGAAATGATATGCAGAGACAGAACTATATGATTACAGCGGAAGAAGTTGCAGAGAGCATGGGGATTTCACTTGGATATGCTTACAAGCTGCTTCGCAAACTGAACAAAGAGCTTGCAGATCAGGGATATGTAACCGTTGCGGGCAAGATACCGAGGGCATTCTGGGAAAAGAAATTTTATGGATATTCCCAGATTGCAATGTAAGGGGGTGAGAAAGTATGGCAGCATACAAAGATGAAGAAAGAGGAACCTGGTATGTTTCATTTTATTATGAGGACTGGACAGGAGCCAAAAAGCGAAAAGTAAAAAGAGGATTCCGCACTAAGAAAGAAGCATTAAATTTTGAAGCGGAGTATAAAAGAACAGCGAAAGCAGACATGGATATGACAATGGGAGAGTTTGTAGAAGTCTACTTCCGAGACAAGTCTCAGTCATTGAAGGACAGGAGTATCAAGAACAAAAGAGATACGATGAATGCTCAACTGTTACCGTATTTTAAGGACAGACCGATGAACAGTATCACACCAGCAGAGATTATCCAGTGGCAGAATACGATTATTGAAAAAGGATATTCAGATGATTATCTGAAAACAATACAGAATCAGATGACGGCATTGTTTAATCATGCGAAGAATATCTACAATCTGGCAGATAATCCTTGTGACAAAGTAAAACGTATGGGAAAGACTTCAAAAAAGAAAATGAAGTTTTGGACAATTGAAGAATATCGGCAGTTTATGACCGGAATAGAACCGGGAAGCAAATATTATGTGCTGTTTGAATTATTATTCTGGACAGGAGCGAGAGAAGGCGAAGCACTCAGCATTACACCTGCTGACATTGATTTTGAAAAGAATCTACTTCATATCAATAAAACTTACTACCGTATGCATGGAGAGGACGTGATTACATCTCCCAAAACAGAAGAATCGAACCGTACGATTTCCATACCGGAATTTCTGAAAAAAGAGATTCAGGACTATATTAGCAGACTGTATGAGTTGCCCGAAGATGAACGGATTTTTCCAATGGTTCATGAAGCGGTACAGCATAAGTTAAAACAGGTGGTTCAAAAGACCGGAGTAAAAAAGATAAGAGTACACGACATTCGTCACAGTCATGCGGCATTTCTGATCAATAAGGGAGTGCAACCATTGATGATTAAAGAAAGGTTTGGACATACGGACATTCGCATTACATTGAATACTTATGGGCACTTATATCCAGATCAGCAGAAAGTGGTGGCAGATATGCTGGATGATGAAAATATAAAAAGCTCCGGAAGTACGAACAACCGGAGCAATGTGACAAATGGGGACGAATCCACAAATGTCAACCCTAGACAAGTTGATTATATCAGGGATTCTTCCAGAGAACAACAGATAATTGGCGAGAATAGTTTGAAAAATGGAGGAATTTATGGAACAGAGAAATGAGAATAAAACAGAATTGAAAATGATAAAGATGTCAGATGTCCAGTCCCAGACAGTGGACTGGCTCTGGTATCCATTTATCCCTTATGGGAAATTAACGATCATTCAGGGTGATCCGGGCGATGGAAAAACTACGCTGATATTAAATATTGCAGCGAGATTGTCTAAAGGAGAAGGTCTGGATAACGATATGAAAGTAACAGAACCAGTAAAGATTATTTATCAGACAGCGGAAGATGGGCTGGCAGATACGGTAAAACCCAGACTGGAGCTGGCAGAAGCGGTCTGTGAAAGAATCATGGTTATAGATGAAACAGAAAAATCACTTTCCATGATAGATGAGAGACTGGAAACTGCTATCAAACGGACTGGTGCGAGAGTGCTTATTTTAGATCCGATTCAGGCATACCTTGGAGGAACAATGGATATGAACCGGGCAAATGAAGCAAGGGATATGACAAAAAGATTGAGCTTGCTGGCAGAAAAGTATAAATGTGCAATTTTATTAATCGGACATATGAATAAAGCTGGTGGAAATAAAGCTGCATATAGAGGAATGGGTTCGATTGACTTTTTTGCAGTAGCCAGAAGCGTATTACTGGTAGGAAGAATAGAGGGAGAACCGGACTTAAGAGCAGTGGTTCAGATTAAAAATAATCTGGCTGCATTTGGACATTCCAAAGCATTTCGCCTGACAGAAACCGGATTTGAGTGGATAGGTGACTATGAAATCACAGCAGATGAGGTGCTTGGTGGAATTGCTCCAAAGGTAAATAAACTGGAACAGGCAAAAAAGATGCTGAGGGAACTGGCAGAAACATCAACTTCTGTGCAAAGCAGTGAAATCTTTGATATGGCAGAAGATTTGAATATTTCTAAAAGAACACTGGAAAATGCAAAAAAGGAACTTGGAATTAAGGCAAGACGAATCGGTAATTCCTGGTATTGGGATTTAAATAAAGTTAAGCCGGAATAAATTAAGGGTGCAACATTGCAGAGTATATAGAAAATGCGGAATTAAAATGCAAGGTTGCAATCTGTAAAGACATTGCAGTGTTGCGTCCTTACATAAATTGTAAGAAGGTGAGAACTTGAAAAACGTTATGATTCCAGAGGAGTTATTTGGAAAGATTATAAAATATCATTTACTGGATCAGGAACAGGAAGCAGATGATATAAGAAAAGGTCTGGAAAAAAAGCTGGATGCAATGGTAAATCGTGAGGCATACAGTAAATTCAAAACTGCGCCAACAGAAGAGGAACGGGAAAAGTTCCGGCAGGAGTATCTGGACAGAAAAGGAATGCAAGAGAGCTTTCGATGGTAACAGTTCGTGTTGATTACCTTTTTACAGGAGCGTGTCACGCCCCTGTGAGAAGTAAACAAGAAGAAAGTTGGTAAGGCGCATACGGAAAGCTGAGGCTGGACGGTGAGGTTGCTGTAAATTTGATAGTTGTGAAGAAGGGAGAACGATTCGATGAAGCAGGGAAGATTAGGATATAACAGTAGCAATGACAGATATGGGTTATTAGCCTCGGACTTATGGATTGATACGGGATTTCACTGTGGAGAAGGTCTTGAGGTGCTGGTCGATGATAAGTGGGTAAGGACAAGAATGGAGATGAATCCAGCAAGAGAATGGTATCTGGTTGGAACGCCATACTGTGGAGATCTGGAATATGTGCAGGCAAGAATACCGGAATAATTTAGTCGAGAGAGTAACGAAAGAGATAAAATAGCCCCCGGCAGGGCGCAAGGGTACTTTTGATGGACGGAACGGCTGTCGAAAGTGCTTTTGCGTTACTTTTGACAAAAGTAACAAAACCGCCGTATCCGGCGAAGATTTCTTTTTATACTATAGGCTGGTAAAGATACAAATTTATGTGCCATGTCTGGCACTGGTTTTAGAAAGTGGGGTGACGAACATGACGCTGAAACGAACAATTAGTGGTATGATCGGGACAGGTTCTCTGGCTCATAACAGAAGGGAATTTATAGCAGAAAATGTTGATTCAGACAGAGTGCAACTAAATATTTGCTATCAGAATGAGAATTTAAAAGAAGTTTATAAAGAACTGTTTGATGAAGCTGTAGAACGATATAATATCGGGAAAAGAAAAGATAGACAGATTACAAATTACTATGAAAAAATCCGGCAGGGAAAACAAGAGAAGTTGTTCCACGAAGTAATTTTTCAAATTGGAAATCGAGAAGATATGGCTGTCGGAACAGCAGAAGGAGATCTGGCTGTAAAAATACTGGATGAATATGTAAAGGACTTCCAGAAGCGGAATGCAACGTTACGGGTATTTGGGTGTTATCTACATCAGGATGAGTCTACTCCACATTTACATATTGATTTTATTCCTTATGTGACTGATTGGAAAGGAAAAGGAATGGGCACCAGAGTTTCGTTGAAACAGGCATTAAAAAGTCTTGGATTTCAAGGTGGAAATAAGCATGATACAGAGTTGAACCAGTGGATGAACCATGAAAAAAAGGTCCTGGCAGAGATTGCAAAACAGCATGGCATTGAATGGGAACAGAAAGGTACTCATGAGGAACATTTGGATGTTTATAACTTCAAGAAGAAAGAGCGAAAAAAGGAAGTACAGGAGCTGGAGCAGGAGAAAGAGTATCTAACTGCAGAAAACGAAGAACTGACAGCACAAATTGCGGAATTCAGAGCAGATATCCAGATTTTAAAAGACGATAAGGAACAGGCAAACAGGGAGAAACAAGAAGCAGAACAAAGGGCAGAGGACGCAGAAAAAGAAGTAAAAAGTCTGGAAGAGCGTCGAGATGTGCTGCAGCCGATTATGGATAATGCCAGTAAAGAAATAAAAGAATATGGAATGATTAAGACGTTTTTACCGGAGGCAGGAACATTTGAACGTGCAGTACCTTACAGAGAAAATAAAATCAAGCCATTGTTTATCAAGATGAAGAATCAGATTGCTGCATTAGCTGGAAAGGTTGTAGAACTTAACAAAACGATAGAAAGCTGGAAAAACAAATATCAAAAATCTACGGAGAAATGTGATGATATCCAAACGCAGTTAGATGATGTGCGTAAAGAAAATGGAAAATTATCAAATGATAATCAACGTTTACAAAAGATTTCGGACAGATATGACAGAGTGGTGCGTATTCTGGGAATGGAAACTGTAGAGGATGTGGTGCAGCAGGACATTAAAGAACAAAGGGCACTGGAAGAAAAACGGCGAATGGAGCAAATGCCAAAGGGAAGCGTTCTGAAACAGTTGGAATGGGCAACTCAAAAGAGCCAGATTGAAAACCAACAACGTAAGAAAAATAAAACAAAATACAAAGGATTGGAGATTTAGACTATGAAAAAACAGATTTATGATGAGAAAAATGGAATGAGCTATACGTTGCATGGAGATTACTATTTGCCGGATCTGGTTTTAAGAGAAGAAGAACCGACATATGGAAAATATGGAATGTTACGAAAGCAGTTCTTAAAAGAACACAGATCAGCAAGATATCAATACATGTTATTGACCGGAAAATTGAATGAACATCTGAATCAGATCGATCAGGAAGTCAGAGAACAGGTGGAAACGCTTATGGAACAGATGATAGAAAAACAGGGTGTAACTGAAGAATTAAAGGCACAGGATCAGATGAAGTGGGTTAGGTTAATGAATAATATAAAAGCCAGTGCAGAAGAGATTATATTGAAAAACATGGTATATGTGTGAGATCGTTCTTTTACACTTTTGTATATATTAGAATAGCACTTTAGAAAGCACTATGGTAAAATAAAGTGAAGGTAAATCGGAATTTGTGGAGAGATTTCCTGAACTTTCCTTATTTTTCAAGGCTTACAGCCCCTTAGATAGTGAAATGATATGTATTTTCCCTTATTTTTGCCCTTATGCGGAATCCGCAAGGGAAATAAGGGAAATTTTTAGTTAAGCATTGCTCGCTACTTTATCAAGAAGTCTTGCGGAATCCCGCTTTGCTTTTCTTGTTGAGTGAGCGTAAATATTCATTGTGGTACTGACATCAGAGTGTCCTAACAACTCCTGTACATCTTTCGGAGCAGCCCCATTGGAAAGCAGATTGCTGGTGTAAGTGTGACGTAACTGGTGAAAATGGAAATCTTCAAATCCTTCCAGCTTCTTTGACACTGATCTGCATACAATGCTGAGTGTACTCGGCAGTTCCAAAGAGCCATCTGGTCGCAGGCAGACAAAGGAGATTTCTTTGTAATCTGCCGGGACTTCCTGTGTTCCGTCAAGATGATAGTATTCATAATAGACTCTGTTTTTCACATGCACTTCTTTGTAGTAATTGCGGTGATATAATTCGCCATACTGCATCCGGTTTTTGAGTTGTTCCTTTCTGGCAGCTTTCAGTATTTCAGTCAGAGTATCGCCAAAATCAACAATCCTTACTTTCTTCCGTTTCGTTGGTCCGATAATATTTTTGTGTTTCATGCCGTCGTAGCGGATACTGCGTTTTATGGTCAGGCATTGTTCCTCAAGGTTAATGTCCTGCCATGTAAGACCACAGGTTTCCCCGATACGGAGTCCGGCATAATACGCAATCTGAATCGGCAGAATGGCAGGTGGGTTTTTCTTTTCCAGATATTTGATGAGCCGCTCGTAATCTTCGTGTGAAATCGGCTGTGTGCCTTCTTCCACCTCATCATCGGAAAAGAGGTCAACTTCCTCTGCCTGTCTTTTCAGCTTGATATATTGCATCGGATTGAAACTGATTAATTGTTTTGGAAATACTGCAAAACGGAATGACTGCTGTAACACTGCGGAGAATGAATGGATATAATCTTTGCTGTATCCTTTTCGCACTTTTCCGTCTGGAAACTCGCCACCGAACGTAAGTAGGTCGAGGAAACTCTGTAAATGTTCAGCGGTAACCGTTTTCAGCTTTCGGTCTGCAATCGGGTGTTTTTTGATACATCGGATTGCACCAAGATAATTTTCCACTGTGCCATTACTCAGTGTTCCGGTTTTCAGTTCTTCTTCCGCCCACATGTCCAGAAGTTCCCCTACCGTAAGGCTGTCTGCCTTTGCGACAAACTTCTTGTTTTCATAATCTTCCAGTGCTTTGCGGAGAAGTTTTTCCGTCTCACTTTTACTTTCGGTTCCAGCATATTCTTTCTGAACCATTTTACCGCTTGCATCTTCTACATAGAAGCGATAGTACCATTTTTTCCCTTTTTTTCTAACAGATCCTTTTGCCATAATCGTATGTCTCCTTTCGATATCAGACAATCGGAACTGTTGAAATGCTTCTTGCGTGTAAGTATATCACAACTCCGGTTGTCTTACTATACCGATTCAGAATCCTCATACATAACTTCGGATAAAAGATTGGCAAGCCTTTGTTCTGCTGTTTCCGGTTTCTTAGAATAGAGTCTTATCACATCTGCCATATCGTTAAATGCGTTGACAGTATGCGTAATCTCCCTGAGAAACATGATCTCGTTATATTCATCTTTCGATTCAAAGCCCATTACTTTGGCAATGTCCGCATCTTTGGTACTGCCCTTGTAATTTTTACAGGCGAACTGAAACGAATCCAGAAACAGTTCATATTGCTTTAACATTAACAGCAGTAAGTCTTTGGAAAATGCGTCTTCTGTTTTATTAAGGTCGAGAGGTAACTGTTTGAGAATATCACTCATCGCATCACGAATCAGTAATTCTTTCTTATCCGTAATATCGGTTTCATATTCATCAGATTCCCCTTTGAGCCATTCAATGGATACATGAAGTGCTTCCGAAAGACCTTCCAGTACCATCTTTTTGGTATTGTCAATCGAACCATTCTCATAACGTAGGATTGTGGAAGCGGTAACTCCCATCTTCTCTGCTACATAAGGCTGTGTCAGATTTAATTCCAGACGGCGCTGTTTTGCCCTGCTGCCGATCAGCTTGCGTAGTTCTTTATCTTTCATTGCTGATGTGCCTCCTTTTTCGGTATGTCATTACTATACCACGTAACAACACATATTGCAATATGCAATTCAAAGAAAAGCAATGTAATTTCATAATGCTTGACAAAGCAATATAAACACGCTATACTGACAGCACAAATAAAATTGCATAATGCAATTCAAAAGGAGGTGGTCATATGACACAAAGAAAGATTGCCTTATCTATTGAAGAAGCTGCTGATTATACGGGAATCGGCA
>NZ_JBBMEI010000108.1:0-7780 GCF_040096655.1 Blautia intestinihominis
GGAAGGGGCTCCCGGAATATATTCCGGGATCTGCCACGATAAAAGAGGATGGAAAGGATGTCACTGTCTATCACGTCAGAGAAAATCATGGCGGATACTATCAGGAGGAAGAGAAAAATACAGCAGAAGGCAAAGAAAGAAACGGTGAAACGGAAAAGACGGCGTTTTGCTTTGTTAATACGCCTACAGAGATTCAGGCATCCAAAACTGCAGATCTTGGTGAAACAAAGAAGTTTAACCTGAATGACCGTATCTTCGGGTTTACACTTACGAATAATGGAAAAGTTCAGGGAACTTATCACGCAGTGATTGCTACGGAAACGGAGAAAGAAAATGGAACAGCAGTAGTAACAAAAGAGCAGAAAGATATTACTGTTGGCAGGGAATTTTACCTCAAAAACAACCAGACCATAACCATCTATGGACTGCCAATCTACGGGAATAACGATGGAAAAAACAAGATCACATATTATATAGAAGAAACAGATTCTTCAGGAAAGAAAAAAGAAGATGGAAAGGATTCCGGATATGTACCGGGATTCCGTACCGAAATTGAAGCAGAAAATACAAACCTTTCTAACTCCGTCAGTGGAAAAAGTGGCGGAGCACAATTTGCAGATACAAAAGAAACACATCCGTCATTTGCATTCAGAAATATTCTGGAAGGCAGCATTGAAATCATCAAAACAGACGGTACCGGCAAAGCACTTCAAAATGTAGAATTTTTGCTGCAGTACAGAAAAGATGATGGAAAAACAGACGAAGACAGTGAAGCGGAATACCGGAATCTGGATGCAACTGTGTGCAGTAACAGAAATCTGGTGCGAAACAACGGTATTGCAAAAACAGATAAAAATGGCCGAATTACATTCCGGGGTCTGAAACTGGGTTACAAATATCGCCTGACCGAGATCAGGCCACTTGCAGGAACCCAGGGACTTGAAAATCCGATTACGGATATAGAACTTCCAATGCTTCTGGAAACGAAATCTGGAAACGAAATCAAACCAGTAGCAGAAACTCAGGGCAGGTTTGTCTATGTAAAACTGAAATATAAGATTTCAAATAATACATTCACAATGCCGATGACCAGCGGAAACGGTTTCTTCTGGCCAGGTATTCTGGGACTTATTGCTACAGGTATCGGAGGTGCGTTCTGGATCAGCAGTGGAAGCAGAAATAGAAACAGCAAAAAGAAGGGAGAGTATGCAGAATGAAAAAAGGAATTCTGAAATTTTTGGCTGGTACGGCGGCCATCGCTACGTTGATAGGAGGAGCACCGCTTTCTGTGCAGGCAGCAGCGACAGATACACCAAAGGCGACACTAGTGACAGATAAATATTATAAAACATTGCTTGGAGAGGAGGATGAAGAATCGGAAGCTCCATCTCTGACACTTAAAAAATACAAAAATGGAAGTGAAAGTAAGGACCCTATTGATGGAGTAGAGTTCAGATATGCAAAAGTCGGTGATCTCTATCAGATCGTAGATGAAAATAAAATTTCCATGGCGTATGGTGTGGAAGCTGCGTTTGCAGCTGCGTTTAAAATCACTGCAGCAGCGGATTATCACATAACTGAAAATGGCGATATGTACTATTACAAAGATATTAACGAAATTAATACACAATATTTGCAGAGTATTAATTTACAGACAGAGACTTCATTGAAAGAATATATAGGAGGAACTGCTTTTACTTCTGTAACAACAGGCTGTGATGGAAATGCCAGTGGCACAGCTAAGATCGAAAATGCGGACTATGGTCTGTATGCTGTAGTAGAGTGGAGCTCTGCAAATGCGAGTATTAATGGAGAAAAGGTATCCCTGACGAATATTCAGAGTCCTTTCCTCATTGCACTGCCTACGTATGTCACTACAAATGAGGGAGAAGCTTACTGGGAAAAAAATGTAACAGCAGAGGTCAAAAACAGCACCGACGAACCGGAAACAGAAAAGAAGATTGTGACAGCAAACGAAGATAAGACAGATGGAAGTGAAAGTGTAGACGATACAGACATTACTTCCATTGGAGACACTGTTCATTTCCGTCTGAAAGGAACGGTTCCGAATATTCCAACCGTAGCCAATGGAAATAAGGAACAGTTCAAAAAATATATTCTTGTGGATAACCTGAGCAAAGGTCTGACACCGGAAACAGAGGAAGATGGAATTCAGTTAAAAAATGTAATTGTACGTACAACAAATAATAATTATTCACTGGAGAACACCGATGAGGTACAGTATTATACTACAAAAGTCGAAAATTATACCGGAACAGAACCGGAATATATAGGTGGCAAGACAATTGCTGTTACCCTGACAGAAGAAGGCCTTAAAAGGATCAGTAACTGGGCAGCAGCTGATGCAGAAGAAACAACAAAGGAAATCTATTTCTATTACACGGCAGTAGTAAATGAAAATGTAAAGATCGGACCAGATACTCAGATCAGCGGACCGGCAGGAAACCCGAATGAAGTAAAACTCCAGTATAAGATCGGCAGCAGTGCAGACATGGAAACGGATTGGGATAAAGTTACAGAGTATACATTTGGAATCAAAGCAGATAAACAACTGGCAGGAAGTGCAGCAGCGGTAACAGATTCCAATAAAAACGCGATCACGTTCGTTCTTTATTCCACAAAAGATGGAAAGGCAGAAACAACAGGCAGAACCTATTATGAGATGAAAAAAGTAAGTGATGGTGTTTACCATGTAACTTCCAAAACAGAAACCAGTGCAGAAAACAATACAAAAATACATCCGGCAGCAGGCGGTGCACTGAATATCAAAGGTCTTGAAGAAGGAACATATTTCCTTGAAGAGCTTAGTACCGTTTCAGGCTATAATCTCCTCAAGGCACCGGTTAAGATTAAGATTACAGCAAAAACAGGAAACAATACCTATGTATTGGATGGAAAAGAAGAGAATAACAATCAGTATATTGGAACAATCAGCCAGGATGGCAACACAGACGGTATCTTCAAAGTAACGATCAACAATATCAAAGGCTTCGAACTTCCATCTACCGGCGGCAGCGGTATCTGGTTCTTCGTTCTGGCAGGTGCGTTTGCCGTGGCAGCAGGATGTGGCTACTATTCTATGACCATCCGCAAAAACCGTGCAAAATAAATGAAGACTAGGAAAAAACGCCCGCTTCTGGTTCCAGGATTTCTGATCGGAACAGGGATACTTCTGATGGCATATCCTTTTGTCAGCAATTCTCTTTATGAGCACAGGCAGGAGGAAGTCATCTACGAATATCAGAAAGAAACCGACAAAATGGATACAACACAGATCCATCAAATGCTGAAAGAAGCAGAAGAATATAATGTAAAACTGAAAAACAGAGAAGCCGTTCTGACAGATCCTTTTGACCCGGATCTTGCTGTGGATGGAACAGAAGAAAAGCAGTATGAACATCTTCTGGATCTGGAAAGTGACGGGATCATGGGGTATATAGAGATCCCGGAGATCAATGTATTTTTGCCCGTGTACCACGGCACTTCACAGGAGGTGCTGCGAAAGGGTGTTGGGCATCTTGAGAACACTTCTCTGCCTGTAGGGGGAAAGGATACGCACTGTGTCCTTTCTGCCCATACGGGACTTTCTGACAAGAAACTGTTTACAGATCTGGTTCTTCTGAAAAAAGGAGATCTTTTTTATATACAGGTTCTGGACCGGCATCTTGCCTATGAGGTGGATCAGATCCGGGTCGTCAGGCCTGAGGATACGTCACTTCTTCGGATCATTCCGGAAAAAGATCTGGTAACGCTGGTAACCTGTACACCCTATGGCATCAACAGCCATCGGCTCCTGGTAAGAGGACATCGTGTCACAGAACAGAAGAATCCGCAGAAAGCAGCCAGGAAAAAGCAGACGGCAAGTCTGTGGATGCGGCAGTATGTGCTTTCGATCCTGATCGGCATGGCATTTCTGATGGTCTTTCTGACAGGGCTGTTTCTGTACAGAAGGAGGAAGATGTGAAAAGACAGAGACTGATTTTTTTCCTGTTTCTTCTGGTGGGGATGGGATTTTTGAACTATCCGTTTGTCAGTCAGTGGGTAAATCAGAGAAACCAGAGCAAAGTCATCTATGAATATGAAAAAAAGGCAGAGAAACTGTCGGACACCGGGAAACAAAAACTTCTGGGCGAAGCCAGAAACTATAATTCAAAACTTCGCGCAGGCAGAGTACTTCCGGGTGACAGTTTTGGAGGTGGCGCAGAAGAAACTTCTGCATACAGAGAATATCAGAAACTTCTGGATGTCTCCGGAGACGGGATCCTGTGTTATCTGGAAATTCCGTCGATCGAGGTCTTTCTGCCGGTTTTTCATGGAACTTCGGAGCATGTTCTGGAACAGGGGGCGGGACATCTGTTTGGTTCTTCACTTCCTGTCGGGGGAGGGGGGACACATGCTGTGATCGCGGCACATACAGGAATCGCGACCAGGATGTTTTTTACAGATCTGGATCAGATGAAGACGGGAGATCTTTTTTTCCTGAATGTTCTGGGAGAAAAGCTGGCGTATCAGGTGAACCAGATCGTTACCGTGACACCGGACCGCACAGATCTTCTGCGGATCGAAGAGGGAAAGGATCAGGTGACACTGGTGACCTGTACTCCCTATGGGATCAACTCACACAGGCTTCTTGTAAGAGGAAAGAGGATTCCATACCGGGAAGCACAGAAACGTGCAGAACAGGCAAAAGAATCCGGATTTCTGATCTGGGGAAAAAGAGTTTTTGTACTTTCCATACTGTTTCTGGGAGCAGCAGGATTCTGGCTCCTTAAGCCATCAAAAAGGAAGGAGGAAAAAGGTTGAAAAGAAAAAATAAAAAGACAGCAGGCGTTTTTCTCCTTGCTGTGATCCTGATATTTGTAGTTCTTCCGGCTGTTTCTGTGGATGCGGCAGAGAGAAAGGGAAGCATCACGGTTCAGCTGAATGAGATCGGGACAGATCGGGAAGGCACTGCACTGGAATGTTTTTATGTGGCAGAGCAGAAGGAGAATGGCTGGCATCTGACAGAGGCGTTTGAAGGCTGTAAGGTAACTCCCTGGAATCTGTCAAGATCCACAGATTACAAAGAAGCGGCAGAAAAACTTTCTTCCTGGGTGACGGCGAAGAAACTTTCGGCAGAAACAAGGATGACAGACGCAGATGGAAAACTTGTTTTTGAAGATCTCAATGAAGGAATTTACCTCATCCGCCAGAAGAACGGGAAAAAAACCTACGGGGTGATCGCGCCGTTTCTTGTCTGTGTCCCAATGGAAGAAAATGGGGAGATCCTCTACGACATCCACACAAAGACAAAGGGAGAAGAGATCCAAAAGATCACTCCCACACCGGTGATATCTGTTACACCATCGCCATCTGTAACATCCACAGCAGCATCGTCTTCTTCCGGAAATAATCCTTCTGTAAAAAGCAGCTCTTCAAGTGTGAAAACTGTAAAAACAGGAGATGACACGGCGCTCTGGGTATTCTGGGCACTTTTGATCCTGGCAGCAGGTGGGACCGTCGGCATTCTGTATTACAGAAAAAAACATTGAGTGGAAAATAAAGTACATTAAGTATAAGATAAAATACATTTCCTCCTGAATGCTAACTTGTTCTTGGAATTGGATTGTGATATAATAAGGACACCTGAGGTTGCTGGAGTGAACAGTAACCACTTAAGTTCATGCAGAGCACTGTCTCTGCGTGGACGACGACAACGCGCGATTTTAGGAGGCAATATCATGGGGAATAAGAAATATGTAGCCTATGTGGGAACATATACCCACGGCAACAGTAAAGGTATTCAGGTTTACGATGTAGATGTTGAGAAAGGTACTCTGAAAGAACGGAGCGAAGTACAGGTCAGCAATGCATCTCATACGGCAATTTCCAAGAATGGCAAGTTTTTGTATTCCATCGAGGACGAAGGTGTGGCAGTGTTCAAACGTGACGAGAACGGTGACCTGACCCGCATTAACAGAGTCAGCATCGACGGAATGAGAGGATGTTTCCTGGCAACAGACGTGGACGGCAAATATCTGTATGTGGCAGGATACCATGACGGCAAGGTGACGGTTGTACATACACGCCGCGACGGAAGTCTCGGACGTATCATGGATGGTGTTTATCACAAGGGACTTGGAAGCGTTGCAGAGCGTAACTTCCGTCCACATGTAAACTGTGTACGTCCTACACCGGACAACAAATACCTGTGTGCAGTTGACAACGGCATCGATCAGGTCAAGATCTACCGCATCAACAAGAGACAGCATAAGCTGGAACTGGTCGACATCCTCCGCTGCCCGAGAGAGAGCGGTCCTAGGATCATCCGTTTCAGTGCAGACGGCAGATTTGCATATATCCTGTTTGAGCTGAGCAATGAGATCAAGGTTTACAGCTATGACGGAAGCGGCAGTACTCCTGAGTTTGAACTGCTCCAGAGTGTCAGCACACTCAGAAAGCCGAATGACGAGGATGCGATCCACAATGCGGCATCCGGACTTGCACTTGCACCGGACGGCAGGCATCTGTTCTGTACAACTGCCGGAGAGAATTCGGTTTCCATGTATGAGATTGACCATGAGACCGGACTTCTTGAGAAGAAGTTCAATCTTCCGATCAGTGGCGATTATCCGAAGGATCTGGTAATCTTCCCAGATAATAAGCACATCGCACTTGCGAACCATGCAAGCAACTCCATCACTACGTTTACTGTAGACTATGACAAGAATATTATCGTTATGAACGATAAACCCCATCATATTGAGACACCAAACTGCATCCATATCTGGCCGGTACCGGATGAGGTAGCAGGAGATGTACATATCGACGAAGACGAAGAAATAATGTAAAGGAAATGTCGCAGTAATGATTTTTTAAATCATTACTGCGACATTTTTGTTGTTTGAAAAATATCAGATATTTATTCTTTTTCATATGTATTTGTGATTTTAGGACGATAAGCGGGAATCCTCGGCAATTCAATTACCGAGATGAAAGCGTAGAATTGTACATATCTGCACATGGAAATAATATAATAATCCCTTAACTCCTTGATATTAATGCCGTAACTGGCATATAATTAATCGAAAATATGTTCGATTTTTTGTTGTGCGTTTCCACTCGTTATGTTATACTATATGTATGAAAGAAAATCTAATACATTATAGAACTTGTGTGTGTAATATTAACTACCATATGGTATGGTCAGTGAAATACCGGCGGAAAATATTAAATCCAGAAATTGAGGAATACCTTCAGGAACTGGTGCAGCAGATTGCTGAGGACAAGGGCTTTGCCGTTCATTTATTTGAATGTGGTGAAGGTGACCATGTCCATTGTTTTGTATCAGCTCCACCAAAGCTGTCTATAACAGCAATTGTCAAATATCTGAAGGGGATCACCGGCAGAAAATTATTCGAACGTTTTCCGGAAATAAGAAACCAGCTATGGAAGGGAGAGCTGTGGAACCATTCCTATTATGTGGAGACAATCGGATCTGTATCTGAAGAAAATATCCGCCGTTATATTGAACATCAGAGCAAATCGTATTAAATCAGGGTGGAGTGTAAAGATCCATCTGTATAGCTGTCTGAAGGGAGGAGAGGAATGCTGCTGTCACACAGAACATCGTTAAAGATCTGTCCGGAATATTCCAACATTATAGGGCATATGTGTTATGCGGCTTCCAAACTCTGGAATGCCTGCAACTATGAACGCCATCATTATAAAGAACTGGGACTGGAAAAGTATCCTGACTGGTATTATCAGAAAAAAGCAC
>NZ_JBBMEI010000109.1:0-7712 GCF_040096655.1 Blautia intestinihominis
TAAATACTGCCCATCTCATCAGATACAGAATCGTACTCGCCCTTTAAGGCATGTGCTTTCTCAGTCAGAAACAGGAGCGTTTTCCTTTTGTCCGTTTCAGACTGAACACGGCTTATCAGCCCTTGATTTTCCATTCTTTCCAGCATCGTAGTAAGAGATGTTATCGCTAACCCGCATTTAGTCGAGAGTGACCTGATTGAAATACCATCCTTCTGCCACAGCACATAAAGAATACGCCCCTGGGCTCCATTAAATGCATCAATATTCTTTTCACTGAGAATCTTCTCGAAAATCCGGTCTCCAAGCTGTTTTATTTTGGTAACAAGAAATCCTCCATTCATTTCCATACAAAAGCTCCTATATAGTAGTTCATTAAAAACATACTATATAGGAGCTTTATTGTCAACAGTTTATATGTCTTAATAAGTAAATTCCGTTTTTTTCAATTCTCCAGTCAAGTAGACTAAGACCTCTCAATCTTAGCCCCTCACAGATCCGTACATGCGGCTTTCCCGCATACGGCTCCTCATAGTAACATTCGCTTCAATATAAACAATAGTACGTTTTAGGTTTTGCTAACGGGTAATACTTGAGCATTTCCACAAATCCATTCCATGTGTATGCCCGTCTACAACCTCTCCGATTCATGGCTTTGAATAGAAACTGTTGTACTCTATGCAGGAATGTTGTTATTTTTCGAAAATTCCATGTAACACTATAATACCGATAGTGTCCAATTAGTTTTACATTCAACTCTTTAATTATTTCTCGCATTGGTCGATTTCGATTATCGTAAATCCAGTTCTTGTATGCTCTAACCTTTTGCTCAAACTTCTTTCTTGAAGTCTGTACCTTTGGCACGAAACCTCCCTTTCGAGTTTTGCTACAGTAGAAGGTAAATCCCAGAAAATCAAATGTTTCAGGCTTACATTCTCCTCTTGCTCCACGATTCTGCTCTGCAAATCTCCCAAATTCAATCAGTCTGCTTTTACTACTTTCCAGCTCCAGTCCAAACTTTTCCATTCGTTCCTTTAACTCTTTATGGTATCTTTCAGCTTCTGACTTATATTGAAATCCTGCAACAAAATCATCCGCAAAGTTGACGAGAAAACACTCTCCTTGCATTTCCCTTTGCACCACCAGCTTGAACCACAGCGTCAGCACATGATGCATGTATATATTTGCAAGCATCGGACTCATTACTGAGTCTTGTGCCGAACCTTCCTCTGTTGGCTCGAATTTTCCTTGCTCCATTATTCCTGCTTTAAGGTATTTACGTATTAGCCACAATAAGTTCTTATCCTGTATATTCCATTCAAGGAACTTCATCATCCAATCATGGTCGATATGGTCAAAGAAACCTTTGATATCGTCATCTACGATATAGCTGATTTTTCCATAGCTTATCCGTTGGTATACTTCTTTTATTGCTTCGTGACACCCCCTATTCGGTCTGAATCCATACATGCAGTTTAGGAATCTCGGTTCATAGATAGCTCCCAGTATTTTCTTCACTGCCATTTGTACAATCTTATCTTCATGGGAAGCAATCCCTAATGGTCATTTCTTTCCATTTCCTTTAGGTATATATACCCTCAGTGACGGAAGCGGCTTAAAGGATTTGTTTTTCAACCTCTGTACCAGTTCCTTGATATTTCTATCAAGGTTCTTCCCATACTCATCCTTAGTTACCTTGTCAATTTCGACTGCTTTGTTCCCATCTAATTCCTTATGGCATCGCTTTAGCATATCTTCATTTATCAAGTGGTACACTGATGTAAATATAGGATGTTTTGATGTTGCCGATATCTCAGCTATTCTTACTAATTTCGTTTCCATTATTTCCTCCGTCCCTGAGTACGGATAATGTGTCCTCAGTAAGACCTTTACTATGCAATCCCCTTCCCTCCATCGACATTGCCCGATTTCTACAGTACTATGGGATTGTCCGACCACCTACCATTCATTTGAAATCCTCCGTTTTCAGTTGCAACTTCATACTCTTCTTCGAGAAATGGCAAGTTCTCCCCAGTTGATGTGTATTCACAATGTAAAACATGATTGGTTCTCTGACTCCGCAGTGCCACATAACACTCGCCATATCGCATTACATGATATTGTCTTCCACACCAGTTAAGACGTCGACCGACTGAAGTTAACGTTTCGAAGCTCAATCACCATTCAACCCTACTTTCTTGCTGTCTACGCTTGTCAGATGCCGTTACCGGCATCATCCCAAGACTCGCTATTATCTGGTTGGCTAAACCTTGGATAAACCGGAATCCCACCGGCTTGACTACACACCCTTAGCTGGGCGCACAACTGGAAGTTGTCTATTTCTCCTCTTCGTTAAGACCTAGTTCATTACATATTACTTGCTAGCCCTGATACCTTATTCTTTCTACCAGCGTTTCCTTTTTCAGATTACTGCTTAAAACGCAGGAAAGTACAATCTGCAACAGACCGACCAAAAAAATCATAATAAAAATTGGTACGATTGGAACATGATAGATATTCATTCCAAATATTCCATTATGTTTTGCATAGGAAAAAAGTGCATAGCCGAGCGGCAGACCAATGATCAAAGCTACGCATATGGTACCAACCGTAAACATCATTCCCTGTAACTGCAGACATAAATTTAATTGTTTATTTGTCATACCCACAGCCTGTAATACACCATATTCCTGCTTTTTTGTCGTAATATTCATGATTATGGTGTTTGCCATATTCATAAAACCGATGAGTCCTACAACCGCCATAAACAGATAACAGCCAAGCTTCATCATGCGAGCTGTGAATTCTGCAGATTGTAACTGTGCATGATAGGTATCCATTTTTATATGCGAAGTATTAGAAATCAAAGTATTCAGACTCTGTTCCACAGATGCAACATCTTTTTTATCACAGTCCACCCACAGATAGCCATAGGCTGTTCCCCTCGGATTCATGGAACGGTATACACCTTCCGGAATGACAAGATAAGTGTCCGCGCTTACAAAGGATCCTGCAATCTTTCCCTGATAGGTATAGGTTTCACTTCCATTCTCAAAGTCAAATGCAATGGATTCACCCGGAGCATATCCATCTTGTTCCATCCACATCAACCAACCAAAGAAAATTTCACCATTCTTTACCGCCTGATCATAGTCCATAGAGCCAATATCCCCGTCCTGGCGCATAAAATCAAAATCCTTTTTACTCACAATATCAGCCGGAAATCTTGTTCCGTTCAGATTTACAGAGACAATCTCTCTCGTCATGACATCTGTCACTCCCGGAATGCTTTTGATTTCTTCAATCAGCGAATCATTCAATGGATTATCCGTCAGAATCGTATCCAGATTATTCTCCGTATATCTTTCATCGTACTCAGCAGAATAGTCAAGCTGCAGTTCAAATTGTCCATGATTAACGGAAAGACGTGCTTCATGCTCCGTATCAATATTTCCTACATAATTAGAGATAATCACAAACAATGCGCAGGAAAGCCCCAGTGTGAGGATGGTACCAATGGTTCTTTTTGGATTACCCGTTATATTTGCCATTGCCATAGAAAACACGGTGACATTTTTTCTGCCATTTCGTTTTCCTTTTTTGTGTGTTTCTGCATTTTCTAAATACCGTGTTGCTTCGATAGGTGAAATCCGTGAAACAATTTTCATTGGTTTACGCAGCGCCAAAGCAACGGTAAAAAATGACACGAAAATACATAGAAGCATAACAGGCAGGGAAAACAGTGGCATCTGCTGATTTTGGACTCCCATAGAGCCAGTTCCGGTTGATACAAGGTTTCCCTGTTCTACCAGCCAGTTAAAACCGCATTTTGCAATCGGAAAACCAAGAAGCAATCCAACTGGTATTGAAGAAATTGTCAAAAACATACCCTCTCTGAAGATCAGTTGTTTCATCTGCTTTTTTGTCGCTCCCAGAGCCTTGATTTTTCCATACTCCTGTATCTTGTTGGCAATACCGACCTGAAAAATATTATAAATGACCACAACAGAGAAAAGTACAATTGCAAGAATCAAAACCCCGCATACCGCAATCGTTTCATAACTCGGCTGCAAGACCCATTGCAAATAGAGATCATTGACTATAACGTTTTTTTCTTCGATCCCACAAGCTGCTGCAATCTGCTTTATAACCGAATCAACATTATTCATAGATACATTTGCAGAATCATTTAAAGTAAAATAAATATTATACTGTCTGTCATTCTCTGCGACGTGCTCATCATAAAACTCCTGTGACCCGAAAGCAACATAAGATGCCTCGATGGTATACTCATCCCGATCATATAGGATTCCGCTGACAACAAATTCTTCCGGCTTATATTCTGACTGCATCCCTGCGCGGTAATCCAGTGTAACCGTATCTCCGATCTTTACATCATCATACCCCATTGCACGAAAAAATGCTCTTCCTGCGGCAATTTCCTGCATTTTTTCCGGATACTTTCCTTCCTTCAACTCATATTCTTTATTATAAGGAAGCATTTTTCTTGCAGTCTCATCCATGCAGACAAACCCGCCTTTTTCATTGCCTTTTATGATACCTTCGGTGCACATAGTGCCTGTAGCATCTATTTCCGCACGGCGGTTTACTTCTTTTAACTGCGATCCGTCTGCGGAAACAAACAGACCATAATTGCTTCCATATGATCCTGCCGCCTGACTTTTCTGTAAATGAATTACCCCATTTCCCACAGTACTGATGATAACAAGCAGCATCGTGGTCAGACAGATTGCCATCATGATCAGTATACTTCTTGTCCTGTTCCTTTTGTCATTGCTATATGCAATCCTGCTTATTGTCTTCATCTGAAATCCACCACCTGTCCGTCCTCAATCACCAGAATACGGTCAGCGACCTGTGCAATTTCGTCATCATGGGTAATCATTACAATTGTCTGTCCATATTTTTTTGCTGTCATCTTAAGCAGAGCGATTACCTCATCACTGGTCTTAGAATCAAGATTTCCTGTCGGCTCATCTGCAAATATAATTTCCGGACGATTCACCAGTGCTCTTGCAATTGCTACTCTCTGCTGCTGTCCTCCGGATAACTGATTTGGCAGATTATAAATCCGGTTTTCAATCCCCAGAGTTGCAATAATATCATTTACATACGCTTCATCCACTTTTCTTCCATCCAGCCCCAGTGGCAGTACAATATTTTCCCAGACATTAACAGATGAAACCAGATTAAATGCCTGAAAAACAAATCCGATTTTTCTTCTGCGGAAAACAGCAAGGGCATCTTCCTTCATCCTGTATAAATCTTTCCCTGCTAAAGTAACACTGCCTTTTGTCGGGGTGTCTAGCCCTCCAAGCATATGAAGTAATGTACTTTTACCGGAACCTGACTTTCCAACAATTGCGACAAATTCTCCCTGCTCAATCTGAATGTCCACCTGATTGACCGCTTTGACCTGATTCTCACCTGCGCCATAAAACTTACAAAGCTGCTTGGTTTCTAATATCACACTCATGTGTTGCCTCCTTTTCAATTCTGTAAAGCGTACCTTTTCAGCACGCTTTCTTTGCCTGTTTATATATTTGGTCATTTTTCAATCTACATCCAAATTGTATCAGGACAATCTTTCATTTCACTTTCAAAAAACGAGCAGAAATCTTACAGAATTGTAAGATTTCTGCTCACTTAAAATTTAACCAACATATGGTAATTGAATCACAAACGTGCTTCCTTTTTTCTTTTTGCCGGAGGTTACCGTAATCGTACCTGCGTGTTTTTCGATAATTTCTCTCGATAGAAAAAGTCCGATTCCTGTACCACTCTTTTCCATGACCTCCTTGGAACTTCCTCTGTAAAATCGTTGAAAAATTTTGTGATACTCATTCTGCGGAATACCAATTCCCTGATCCTCAATTTCCATTCTTACAAGATAGTTTCTTTTTTGTAACCGGATAAATATTTTTGAACCACACGGACTGTACTTGACCGCATTATCCAGAACGTTGATCACAGCTTCACCAAGCCACCTTTTATCCTGCATAATCGTGCATGTTTCCAGCTCTTTTTCATAGTCAAAAACGAATTCAATTTCTTTCTCATCCGCTTTAGGATAAGTGCGGTTCACAGCAGATATGACAGTATCCATAAGCGGAAGTTTTTTCTTATTAATCTGAATCAGTCCAGTTTCCATCTTGGATATTTCAAGAAGCGACTGCAATAATGTCTCCAGTCCATCCAGAGCACTCCGACAACGGATACGAAACTCCTCCTGTTCTGTGGCACTTAAGTCATTCTGCATCAGCACACTAAAACATGTATCCAAAGCTGCAACCGGTGTCTTTAACTGGTGAGAAATATCAGAAACCATTTCTTTCGTGTTCTCCTTTTCTGCCCTTGCTTCTTCCTTTATCAACTGAATATGATGTCCGATTGCTTCAAGCTGGTCATTCAATTTTTCCAGTTCTGCATGATTTTCCGTTTTCAGTAAATCATCAAATTTATTTTCACGGAATCTGATCAGAATTTCTTCCAACTGGTCTAAAATTTTCTGATGACACGCATCTTCTTTTTTCTTCCAATAAAGTAAAAAAGTCAAAAGAAGCACGCATATCACAGTGCTTACAGCACCGGTCACCATAACCTGATGCCGGAATTGCGAATAAAATGCATTCCCTTTATTCCCCCAGTATCCATATTGCTCCAATAATCGCCTTCCCTGTTCGTTGGTTTCAATATCCTTATCCTTAAGCAATTCCGAAACAGCATCCAGCCCGGAAAATTCTTCCTTTGCAGCAATCTCTGTCATAAGATTCATTTTATATTTATAATCTTCATAAAACACATATGTGGTAAAGCAATTTAATATTGCAAACAATACTATGACAGGTAATACCAAGGAGAGCGCTACTGTGATCTTCTTGCGATATCTCTTTGTCACTGCCTTACCTCCTGATTCCATATATACCCAAGACCTCTGATATTCTTTATATAGACCGGTGCAGCCGGATTGTCTTCGATTTTCTCACGGAGTCTTCTGATATTGACAGCGATTGTATTTTCATCCACAAAATCCCCTTCCAGATCAAACACATTTTCCAATATTTGTGTTTTTGAAAGAATCTGTTTCGAATTCTGAAGAAAAAAAGTCAGCATTTTCAACTCCGTTTTTGTCAGACTGATTTCACGACTCTTTATCAGGACTTTCATTTCTCCTGCGATAAATACGATATCTCCCGAAATCATCTTTCCGGCTTCCGTTTTCTCCTGTCTGCGGCGGAAATGTGCTTCTATTTTCAAAAGAAGTACCGAAAGACTAAACGGCTTTGTAATATAATCATCTGCCCCTGCTTCATATCCCATGACCTGATCCATCTCCTGATCTAGTGCTGTAAGACAAATAATGTATGTATTATAATTGCATCTCATCCACCTTACAAATTCCAGTCCATTCCCATCCGGAAGATTCACATCACAAATGGTAACATCCACATTATTATCACTTGCAATTCTTTTCGCTTTTTTCACTGATTCTGCTGAAAAAACCTCATATCCGGATTTTTTCAGTGAAAATGTAATTCCACGATTTAAATTTTCATCATCTTCAACCACGAGTATACCTGGCATAGCATCTGCACCTCTCTTTATTAACTATTCATCGGTCGAGTAGATACATCCGTTACCGAATGTATCCCTCACAGAATTCCGGACGTGCGGCTTTTCCGCATCCGGCTCTT
>NZ_JBBMEI010000110.1:0-7490 GCF_040096655.1 Blautia intestinihominis
TTGCCCTGTATGTCTCGGGATTTTGCCATATTCATGGCAAAACGCCTCGCGGGATACTACCTGTGAATAGTAACCACATAATTCATGATCAGTGTCACAAAACCGATCACAAAACAATAAATAGCAAATCCACGAAATCTGCCTTTCTGAACAAGCTTCAGACAATAGCGGATCACAAAAGATGCCACAATACCTGAAATAACCATTCCGAGTACATAAGTAAAACCAAGCCCTACTGTCATAGCAGGCGAACCAAACTGTCCCAGTTCCATAACCAGTGATCCCAGAATTGCCGGAATAGATAAAATATAAGAATATTTCACTGCAAAAGTACGGCTGAACCCGCTCATCAGTCCTGCACTGATCGTCAGACCACTTCTGGAAAGTCCCGGAAAGACAGAAAGTCCCTGGCTGATTCCAATCCACATTGCATTAGAAAAACTTGCATCCTTGGCAGCCTTCGTACCGCCTGCCCGGCTGAGGTCGATCACAAGCAGGACAATTCCTGTGATCAGAAGTCCTGCACTTGAAACCAGAGTGGAATCTGCGACCAGCACAACCAGTCTCCTTGACGTATATCCCAGAAACATCGTCGGGATCATGGAAACAAGAAGCAGCACGACAAACTTACGATATGTATTGCTGATGATTCTGGCATAATGAAGCTGCTTGCCGGTTCTTTTGTTGTAGAAATACAAATGAAAATTTCCTACGATATCCATGGTCATGTCCAGAATCTCGTAAAGAATGTGCCTGATATCCTTCTGAAAAGTCATAAACACAGCACCGAGAGTACCCACATGCAGCATGGCTTCCAGCAAAACACCAGCATTATGATCCATTCCAAAAAAATTCTCAAGAATACTGAGATGTCCGAAACTGCTTACAGGAAGAAACTCTGTAATTCCCTGTACAATAGCTAATAAAATAACATATAAAACTGTCATACTCTTTTCCTTTTCTTTTCATACAGTCTGTGTCTTATTGTTACTGTTGCGACACATCAACACTGGTCAGTATAACATATTTTTTTTTAACTTACAAGTTTCCAAACATTTGTTTGTGAAACAAAAAAATCCCGATCAGCTCAACATGGAGTTGACCGGGATTTCCTGCATTTAAATATTATTTATTTTTGAGATATTCATCGATACCTCTGGCTCCAGCTTTACCTGCTCCCATGGCAAGGATAACAGTAGCTGCACCTGTAACGGCATCACCGCCGGCATATACGCCGTCTTTGGATGTCTTACCGGTTTCTTCCTCAGCAACGATACATCTTCTCTTGTTGATCTCAAGTCCCTTGGTTGTAGAAGAGATCAGCGGGTTCGGGGAAGTACCAAGTGACATGATAACAGTATCTACATCCATGTCATACTCAGATCCTGGGATTTCTACAGGACGACGTCTTCCGGAAGCATCCGGCTCGCCGAGTTCCATCTTGACAACCTTCATACCGTTTACATGTCCGCTCTCATCAACAAGGATTTCCTTCGGATTGGTAAGAAGATCAAAGATAATTCCCTCTTCCTTAGCGTGATGAACTTCCTCTGCTCGTGCAGGAAGCTCTGCTTCACTTCTTCTGTATACGATATGTACTTCTGCACCAAGTCTCAGAGCTGTTCTTGCAGCATCCATTGCTACGTTACCACCGCCGACAACGGCAACTTTCTTGCCTGCTGCGATCGGTGTATCATAAGAATCATCGAATGCTTTCATCAGGTTGCTTCTTGTCAGGTATTCGTTTGCGGAGAATACGCCGCTTGCGTTCTCTCCCGGGATTCCCATGAACATCGGAAGACCTGCACCGGAGCCGATGAATACAGCTTCAAATCCTTCGTCCTCGATCAGCTGGTCGATAGTTGTGGATTTACCGATGACAACGTTTGTTTCGAATTTAACGCCAAGTTCTTTGACTTTTTCGATTTCTTTCTTAACGACTTTCTGTTTTGGAAGACGGAATTCCGGGATACCATAAACAAGAACGCCGCCGAGCTCATGAAGAGCCTCGAATACAGTTACATCATAACCTGCTTTTGCAAGATCTCCTGCACAGGTAAGTCCGGACGGACCAGAACCGATAACTGCAACTTTGTGTCCATTCTTAACTTCTGCTCCAGCTGGTTTGATGTCATGCTCCAGAGCGTAGTCAGCAACGAATCTCTCCAGTTTACCGATGGAAACAGCCTCGCCCTTCTTACCGCGGATACACTGTCCCTCACACTGGGATTCCTGTGGACATACACGACCGCAGATAGCCGGAAGAGCGGAAGATAATCCGATCACCTTGTATGCTTCTTCGATGTTGCCTTCTTTGATCTGCTCGATGAATCCTGGAATGTTGATGGATACCGGACATCCCTCTACACATTTCGGTTTCTTGCAGCCTAAACATCTCTGTGCTTCTTCTACTGCTTCTTCCTGATTGTATCCAAGACAAACTTCTTCAAAGTTTGTTGCACGTACCTTCGGATCCTGCTCTCTTACAGGAACTTTATTTAACATTTTTGCATCTGCCATTACTTGTCACCTCCGCACTGTCCGCATCCGCCGTGATGGGTATCGCCTTCCTGAAGCTTCAGTAATGCACGTCCCTCTTCGGTCTTGTACATCTGGCTTCTCTTCATAGCCTGATCGAAATCAACGAGATGTCCGTCGAATTCCGGTCCGTCTACGCAGGCAAATTTGATCTCATCGCCAACCTGAAGACGGCAGGCACCGCACATACCTGTTCCGTCAACCATGATCGGGTTCATGCTGACAATGGTATGGATACCAAGCTTCTTGGTAAGGAGACAGACGAATTTCATCATGATCATCGGTCCGATCGCAACACAGACATCATAGCTCTTGCCTTCATTTGTAACAAGGTCTTCGAGAGTCTTGGTTACCATACCGGAACGGCCGTAAGATCCGTCGTCTGTTGTAACATAAAGGTTGGAAACAGCCGCAAGTTCTTTCTCAAGGATCACCATGTCCTTAGTCTTGGAGCCAAGGATCACATCTGCGGTGATTCCGTGCTCATGGAGCCATTTTACCTGTGGGTAAACAGGTGCTGTACCAACACCTCCGGCAACGAATACCATTTTTTTCTTCTTGAGTTCTTCGATGTCTTCATGAACGAACTCAGAAGGACATCCCAGAGGTCCTACGAAGTCACGGAAAGAATCTCCTGCTTTTAATTCGGACATCTTGATTGTGGATGCTCCGACTTCCTGGAACACGATGGTAATAGTTCCTTCTTCACGATCGTAATCGCAGATGGTAAGTGGAATTCTCTCACCCTTCTCGTCCATCTTAACAATAATGAACTGTCCTGGCTGACAATGGCTTGCTACACGCGGTGCATGTACGACCATGAGATGGATCTTGGCTGCCAGTGTTTCGGCTTTTAAAATCTTATACATTGTTCCCCTCCTAGCGTATATTCATTCAATCCTCTATTAATAATACGCTAAAATTGCTTCTGTTACAAGGGGAATATTCAAAAACATACTAAATATGCATGCTTTTTCATAGTATTTTTACAAAAAAAGCCCTTTTAAGCCTCTTTTTTCTTCTATCATCTGATGCAATTTCCCAAGTGCTTCGCGGATTCCGCCAACTTCATCGATCAGGCCCTCCCTTACAGCTTCCTCCCCTTCCAGAAGCGTTCCGACATCTTTTACAAGCTGACTGGTATCCAGCATCAATTCTTCGAGACGTCGCTGTGACGCTCTGGAATGTGAAGCAATAAAACTGGTGATACGGTCCTGGATCTTTTCCATATTGCGGTACGTCTGGGCAACGCCGATGAACATGCCGCTGGAACGGACCGGATGGATGACCATCGTCGCACTCGGCACGACAAAAGAATAATCCGCAGATACAGCCATCGGAACTCCGATGGAATGCCCGCCTCCGAGTACAAGAGAAACGGTAGGAACACTTAAAGACGCGATCATCTCCGCGATCGCAAGTCCTGCCTCCACATCACCGCCGACCGTGTTCAGAAGGATCAGAAGGCCCTCGATCTCCTCATCATCCTCGATCATCGCAAGTTTTGGCAGCACATGTTCATACTTGGTCGTCTTGCTCTGCGAAGGAGCCGCATCGTGCCCTTCCACCTCACCGATGATCGTCAGAAGTTCAATCTTATGATTTCTCCTGTTCTGATCCAGCGTCACCTCTCCGGTCTCTTTGATCTCTTTATTCTCCTGCTCTCTCCGGTCAAGCTCTTTCTGTTTTTCGTCATTTTTTTCGGACATAAAAATACCTCCATGTGATTGTTCATGGAGGTATTCTGTGTAAACATATGGATTTTTATACGTTGTACGAGATCATTCGTCCCAGTTTGTCCAGACATCTGTGACGTCATCATCTTCATCGAGGAGGTCCAGAGTCTTCTGAAGGTTCTTGATATCCTTCTCGTCTGTAAGCTCTACGTATGTCTGTGGAACCATGGCAACCTGTGCCTCAAGCATCGGTACGCCAGCCTGCTCCAGTGCTTCTCTTACTGCGCTGAAATCATCCGGAGCGGTAAGTACTTCGTAGCTGTCTTCTTCTTCGCTGAAATCCTCTGCGCCTGCATCCAGTGCAGTCATCATCAGATCGTCAGCATCCATCTCGCACTCTTCTTTGTCGATAATGATCTGACCTTTCTGGTCGAACATGAAGGATACACATCCCTGTGTTCCGATGCTTCCATATCCCTTGGTGAAAGCGTTTCTTACGTTACTTGCTGTACGGTTCTTGTTGTCAGTCAGAGTCTCAACGATGATCGCAACACCGTTCGGACCATAACCTTCATAAGTAGCATGCTCGTAGTTGTCAGCAGAATCAGCACCTGCTGCCTTCTTGATACCACGGTCGATCGTATCGTTCGGCATGTTGTTTGCTTTTGCTTTCGCGATAACATCACGAAGTTTGCTGTTGTTGTTCGGATCCGAACCGCCAGCTTTGACTGCCATAACGATTTCACGACCGATCACGGTAAAGATCTTACCTTTTTTGGCATCATTTTTTTCTTTTTTATGCTTGATGTTCGCAAATTTTGAATGTCCTGACATTTCTCTCGTTCTCCTTTTGTTTCTTATCTTTTTGTAAACCCTGCTAAAAAGCCGGTAAACCTGCATAATTACTGATAAAATATAGCACTTTCCTTCGGATTCGTCAAGAATAACTGCTCAAAAAGTAAGCTCCAAGCTGATTTCCAGCGCATGGTTCACCTTATCAAGCATCGCCTGGTCAAGATGACAGACTTTATCCTTGAGTCTCCGCTTATCGATCGTCCGCAGTTGTTCCAGAAGGATCACCGAATCCCTCTCAATGCCATACGCAGACGCATCGATCTCTATATGTGTCGGCAGCTTCGCCTTGTTCATCTTTGATGTAATTGCTGCACAGATCACAGTCGGGCTGTGCCGGTTGCCGACATCATTCTGAATGATCAGCACCGGACGGATCCCGCCCTGCTCGCTTCCGACCACAGGCCGCAGATCTGCATAAAAGATATCCCCTCTTTTAATTACCACACAATTCACACTCCGATTCTTCTGTTACTGTCTGTTTATGACAGCTCCATTCTTTTTCTCAGAAATTAGTATTTCCATTTTTTTCTCGTGTATACATGTGTGGTATTTTACGCTGTTATCTAGTTAAAGAAGGTCAGCTCTCCCCATTCTTTGCCGTCTTTGATGTAGACTCTCGGCACTCGTTTGCTGATATCACAGGCAAATTCATAGGAAAAACGTCCGGAAAGATCACCAAACTTCTCAATGCTTATGAACTCCTTGCCGTCTTTTCCGATCAGAGTCACTTCATCTCCGGCCTTTGCGTCCGGGATCTTTGTGATATCTACCATGAACTGATCCATGCAGACTCTTCCAAGGATCGGTGCCTTTTTGCCGTGGATCAGAACCCATCCCTTATTGGAAAGAGAACGCGGATAGCCGTCTGCGTATCCCACCGGGATCGTTGCGACTTTCATCTCTTTCTTGGCAGTAAACGTTCCGCCATAGCTGAACGCCGCTCCCGGTTCCACGGTTTTGATGTAAGAAATATGGCTCTTGAGTTCCATTGCCGGGATCAGTTTCACGATATCTCTCTCCACTTCATTGGAAGGATAGATTCCATAGATCGTAATACCCGCACGGACTGCATTTAAGTTTGCCTCCGGCACACGGATGATCCCTGCGCTGTTAGAGCAGTGCTTCATCGGGATCTGAATGCCTGCATCCTCCAGAAGTTTTGCAAAATTCAAATAACGGTTAAGCTGGTCGATCGCCGGGCTTCTGTCTGTCTCGTCTGCTCTTGCAAAATGAGTGAACATTCCCTCGATCTTCAGATTTGGAAGCTGGGAGATCTTTTTGATCTCTTCGACACTTTCCTGTCTGTCTGCAAATCCAATACGGCTCATACCGGTATCAAGACCGATATGGATATGTACATCTCTTCCCTGACGCTGCGCTTCTTCTGAAAGTTTCTGTGCCATCTCATAGGTGCAGACAGTTAAACGGATCTCCTTTGCGATCATTTGTGTGAAATATTCTTCAAAAACGATTCCAAGGATCAGAATCGGTTTTTTCACACCAAAGGTACGAAGCTGCAATGCTTCCTCCGGTGTCGCAACTGCAAATCCCCAGATATAGTCATAGTCTTCGATCAGACGTGCGATCGCCTCTGCGCCATGTCCATATCCGTCTGCCTTGATGACAGCAACGATCTTGGTACCCTTGGCAATGTTTTTCTTCATCTCTGCAAAGTTATGTGCGATCGCATCCAGGGATACGACGGCCTTTACTCTTTCGAATTTTTTCATGATCTTTATCTCCTTACTGCGTAATGCAATTATTTTTATCTGGATTTTTGAAACTTATCAGAGTTCCTGCATAGTTTCTCTGTCTTTAAGAACTTTCGCCGCTGCCCGCGCAATGTCTCCGGCTTTCATTCCGTAGGTGCCTTTTTCCTCGACAGCCTTATCTCCTGCCAGCCCGTGAAGGAATACGCCAAAAGCCGCCTGCTCTGCCAGATCCACCGTATTCTCCGGATCTGAACGGAATGCACACAGAACCCCTGCCAAGATCCCCGACAGGACATCCCCGCTTCCCGCAGTCGCCATTCCCGGATTCCCGCTTTGATTGATCCAGCAAAAATCCCTCTTCGGATCTGCAACAACAGTCACTGCATCTTTGAGCACACAGACCACGCCATTTTCCCTTGCAAAATTCGATGCTGTCCAAATGAGATTTTGCTGAATTTCCGGTATGGAGAGTGCCCGATCCGCTGCTTCTGAAAACAATCCGCTATTTTTAGAAGTCATAAAATTTTTACTCAGCCGACTCGTCTCGCCAAGATGCGGAGTACAGATCACCTGACTGTGCTGAAGATATTTCTTCCACTCCGGATGTTTCGAGAGCAGGTTCAGTCCATCCGCATCCATGATCACAGGTTTCCCCATTCTCTGCGCATGGGCAAGATAAAATTCTGTTTTCCGTGCACTTTTCTCAGAC